>JBBRGE010000300.1:0-3497 GCA_038241045.1 Hyphomicrobiales bacterium
TCGGGCCGACAATCCATCACCGCAGGTTTTTTGCGCCAGTTGCGGCTGCCCGGATGAAACACCAAGGCACCGAAACTTAGTTGGCGGGCGACATTCAAGTCGTCGTCGAAGCCTGGCAGACAAACATGAGGTTGGTGCTGCTCGGTTGCCTGATGGCGTGATGCGCTCTATCAAACGGGTTCAGGCAGCTCCCGCAAGACCGGTTTCAAGCGTTTCATGCGTTTCACATCCCTGATCGTCGAACTGGTTCGCGCGCGGCCCCGGCTGATCTTCTGGATCGTCGTGCTGATTCAGGCTGCGATCTGGTTCGTGGTTCCGGTTCTGTTGTACGACAGCCCGCCCGGCGACATGGCAACCGTGCTCGCCTTCGGACGCGAGTATCAGGTCGGCAGCCGTCTCGGTCCCCCGCTTGCCTTTTGGGCAGCCGACATTGCGTTCCGGCTCGCCGGAAATAACCTGTTCGGAATCTATTTGCTGTCGCAGATTTGTTTCGTCGTGACGTTCTGGGCGCTATTTGCGTTGAGCCGCGCGATTGTCGGTGGCCAGCAGGCGATACTCGTCATCCTCTTAACGGCCACGATGCTGGCCTTCTCGTTTCCGGGCGTGGAATTCGGCCCATTGATCCTCGCGCGTCCGATATGGGCGCTGATCATGCTGCATTCATGGCAGGTGATAGGACAACGTCAGCGCAGCGCGTGGTTTGCATTGTCGATCGAGGTCGGGCTTCTGATGCTGACCACTTACGCGGCCATCCCGCTGCTCGCGATGGTTATTGCTTTTGCACTAGCGACCTCGCGAGGCCGACGCGCGATCATCTCGACCGACGCGCTATTCGGAATTCTTGTCGTCGCAGTTCTGGTCTTGCCCTTTGCAATTTGGCTGATGCGAACAGATACGGTTCTGACAATCCCGTTTTCGTCGCTCGCGAATTTTTCGGACCGCTTGAAGGATTGGGCCGAATTGTTGGGCTCGCTGCTAATCTCGCTCACAGGAATGATCGCACTTCTGATCTTCAATTCGCGCAGGCTCAATCGCCGGCCAGAGGAAGCGCCGGTCATTTACCGTCCTCCAGTCGATCCGCTCGCGCGGCAGTTCGTCTATGCATTTGCGCTCGCACCGCCGATCGTTCTCAGCCTGATTGCCGCTGCTTACCGCGAAAACCAGGTCTTCGGTGGCGGTGGAATAGCGCTGATGATGCTGGGGTTGGCGGTCATCGTTGCCGCAGGCGATCTGATTTATCTTCGCCGTCAGCAAATGTTGCGCACGATCTGGCTTGTGATGATGGCTGCGCCGGCGGTGTTCGTTCTCGGTCTGACATTCATCCAGCCGTGGACAAGTGCAATAGAGTTGCGGACCGCGTTGCCGGCAAACGCCATCGGGAAATTCTTCGAGGAGAATTACGTGCGGCGCGTCGGACGTCCGTTGCAATCGGTTGCCGGCGATCCGCAATTGACAACGCTGATCGGCTTCGCCAATTCGCGGCCGCATGTGATGTTCGATGCAGCGCCGGAGCAAACCCCGTGGCTTACGCCTGCAAAATTCAGAGAGACCGGAGGCGTCGTAGTCTGGCGCGCGGCCGATACCGCCGGAGCGCCGCCGAGCGATGTTCTGGCGCGCTTCCCCGGACTGGCTGCCGAAGTGCCGCGTGCGTTCGACCGGATGATTAAGGGCCGTCAGTCGGTGCTGCGGGTTGGCTGGGCGA
Source organism: Hyphomicrobiales bacterium (assembly GCA_038241045.1). GTDB lineage: Bacteria > Pseudomonadota > Alphaproteobacteria > Rhizobiales > Xanthobacteraceae > Afipia. Next base: position 1,703 of record JBBRGE010000300.1, read on the forward strand.
TCGTGCGGCCGGGAAATGACTCACAACCCGCGAAATAGATGTTCTTCAATTCGCGGTCATCTGCGCGAACGTTTTCTTGATGGCTTGAAAATCCTGCCACGCATGCCGCTTGTAGATCGGCTGTCGAAGCAGATAGGCCGGATGCAATGTCGCCATAGCTCGGATTTTGCGCGAGCCGGTATCGTAGTCGTGCCACTTGCCGCGCGTTTTCATAATGCCGTCCTTGAGCTCTAGCACGGCCTGCGACGACGGCTTGCCGAGACAAACCAGAACATCGGGATCGACCAGTTCGATTTGCCGCTTGATAAAAGGCAAACAGATTTGCGTTTCCTGCGGTGACGGATCGCGGTTGCCCGGCGGACGCCACGGAATGATATTGGCGATATAGATGCTGGTGCGATCGAGTCCGACGGCCGCAAGGATGAGATCGAGCAGCTTGCCGGAAGCGCCGACGAAGGGAAGTCCTTCGAGATCTTCTTCCCGGCCCGGGGCTTCGCCGACGAACATGATTTTTGCGTTGGGATTGCCGTCGGAAAAAACCAGCCGCGTCGCGGTCGATTTCAATGCGCAGCCGTCGAATGTCTCAAGCAAGGCGCGCAAATCATCGAGCGACTTGGCCTGAGGTGCGAGTTCGCGCGCCGTCGCAATGGCTAAATCCGGTGCGAGTGCTGTTGCCGTGACGGTCCGCGCGGGCGGATTGTTCGCCATGCGAAATTGCGCGGCCTTTGGCGGGGGTTTTTCTTCGCTCGCCAAATCTTCGGATAGCCGGTTGAGCGGCTCGTCCGACAATGCGCAATCCACTCCTGCGTCCAGGTAGAAGGCAAGCAAATCGCGCGCTGAAATATCCGGTGTGGCTGGCATACGCGATACTCTACGGCGGATCGCGAGGCCGCGAAACAGCGGGGTTGCGGTTGTTTCGCCAATTCACCTGAGATTTCGCCTTCGCAATCGACGCAGCCGCGGGGTTGTCCTTGCAGCCAAAATCGGAAACAACCATCTTTAGAAGCGTTCTGATATTGAATCACGAGATGGCAGCATGACCACCGAACCTCTGGCGCCGCGCGAATCGATGGAGTTCGACGTTGTGATCGTCGGCGCGGGCCCGTCGGGCCTGAGCGCGGCGATCCGTCTGAAACAAATCAACCCGGAACTTTCGGTCGTGGTCGTCGAGAAAGGCTCGGAGGTCGGCGCGCATATTCTTTCAGGCGCGGTGATCGATCCAGTGTCGCTCGATAAACTGATTCCGGATTGGCGCGACGACGCCGATTGCCCACTCAAGACGAAAGTGAGCGAAGATCGGTTCTATTGGATGACGGGTTCTGTGGCGATCCGGCTGCCGAACATCGTGATGCCGCCGCTGATGAACAATCATCATTGCTACGTCGGATCGCTCGGGGATGTCTGCCGCTGGTTGGGGCCGCGCGCCGAAGCGCTTGGTGTTGAAATCTATCCGGGCTTTTCGGCGGTCGAAGTCCTCTACGGCGATAAGGGAGAAGTGCGCGGGATTGCAACCGGCGACATGGGCGTCGCGCGCGACGGCTCGCACAAGGATTCCTACACGCGCGGTATGGAGCTACTTGGAAAGTACACGCTGTTCGCTGAAGGCGCGCGAGGCAGCCTGACCAAGCAACTGATCGCAAAATTTGCGCTCGACGAAAACAGCGAGCCATCGAAATTCGGCATCGGCCTCAAGGAAGTCTGGCAGATCGATCCAAAGAAGCACAAGAAGGGTTTGATCCAGCACTCTTTCGGTTGGCCGCTGAATAATTCCACCGGCGGCGGATCGTTTCTCTAT
>JBBRGE010000301.1:0-3477 GCA_038241045.1 Hyphomicrobiales bacterium
ACATCACGCCCGACCAGGTGGGCAAGTGCATCGCGGAAACTGGAATCGGGTTCATGTTCGCACCGACGCATCATCCGGCGATGAAGAATGTCGGGCCGACGCGCGTCGAGCTTGCCACCCGCACCATCTTCAATCTGCTCGGACCGCTGTCGAATCCCGCAGGCGTCAAGCGCCAGATGGTCGGGGTGTTTTCCAAGCATTGGGTGCAGCCGCTGGCGCAGGTGCTGAAAAATCTCGGCGCCGAAAGTGTGTGGGTCGTACACGGCTCCGACGGACTCGATGAGATTACCCTCACCGGGCCTACGCATGTGGCAGCGCTGGAAAAAGGCAATATCCGTATCTTCGAGGTGGCGCCCGAAGATGGCGGCCTGCCGCGCGCGGATGGCGCTGAACTCAAAGGCGGCGATGCGGAGGCCAACGCGACGTCATTGCGCAATGTTTTGGAAGGCAAACCGAGCGCCTATCGCAACGTCGCGTTGCTGAACGCGGCTGCGGCATTCATTGTCGCGGGCAAGGCGAAAGATCTCAAGGACGGCGTTGCGCTGGGCGTCAAGTCGCTGGACAGTGGTGCGGCCGCCGACAAACTGAAACGGCTCGTCGCTGTTTCCAATGCTTGAGGAAGACAAACTTTTGTCGGACATCCTCACCAAGATCGAAACTTATAAGCGCGAGGAAATCGCGAGCGCCAAACGCGCGCATCCCTTTGCCGATGTGGACGCGCGCGCGAAAGCCGCATCCAAGCCGCGCGGTTTCGTCAGCGCCATCCGCACCAAGATCGCCGCTGGCGATTACGCGCTAATCGCCGAAATCAAAAAGGCGTCGCCCTCCAAGGGTCTCATTCGCGCCGACTTCGACCCGCCCGCATTGGCGAAGGCTTATGAACAAGGCGGGGCTGCGTGTCTGTCAGTGCTGACCGACACGCCCTCCTTTCAAGGCTCGCTCGACTTCATGGTCGCGGCGCGCGCGGCAGGATCGCTGCCGGTGCTGCGCAAGGATTTCATGTATGACACCTATCAGGTCACCGAGGCGCGCGCGCATGGCGCCGATTGCATCCTCATCATCATGGCGGCGCTCGACGACGCGGTCGCCAAAGACATTGAGGACGCGGCGTTGAGTTACGGCATGGACGTGCTGCTGGAGGTTCACAACAAGGAAGAACTCGACCGCGCACTCAAACTGAAATCGCCGTTGCTCGGCGTCAACAACCGCAACCTGCGCACGTTCGACGTGACGCTTGCGACCTCCGAAGCGTTGGCACCTCTCATTCCGAAAGACCGCATCATGGTTGGCGAGAGCGGCATCTTCACGCCTGCGGATTTATCGCGCCTCGCGAAAGTTGGCATGAACACATACCTCGTCGGCGAGAGCCTGATGCGGCAAACCGATGTTGCGTCAGCGACGCGCGCATTGCTCGCTCGCGACGATGCGCAACGCGCCACCGGGACACGATAATCGTGGCAAAAAAACCCAAGAGCAAACCCGCCCTCACCCACATCGGCAGCAAGGGCGAAGCCCGCATGGTGGATGTCTCCGCCAAGCCCGACACCGAACGCATGGCGGTGGCTGAAGGCCGCGTGGTGATGACGCGCAAGACGCTCGACCTGATTGTGAAGGGCAACGCCGCAAAAGGCGACGTCCTCGGCACCGCGCGCATCGCGGGCATCATGGCGGCGAAACGAACATCGGAGTTGATCCCGCTGTGTCATCCGCTGGCGCTGTCCAAAGTCACGCTCGACATCACGCCGGACGCAAAACTGCCGGGATGTCATGTCGTGGCAACTGTCAAAGTCAAAGGCCCGACCGGCGTCGAGATGGAAGCGCTGACCGCAGTATCAGTCGCGTGTCTGACGATCTACGACATGGTGAAAGCGGTCGAGCGCGGCATCCGCATCGAAGGCATTCATCTCGCCGAGAAAAAGGGCGGCAAGTCTGGACATTACCGGGCCGGAAAATAGGGACACCGTCATGGCGCTGATGCCGGTCGCCGATGCGCTGCAAGCCGTCCTCGACGGCGTCGTTCCCTTGCCCGACGAATCCGTGACGCTCGACGATGCGTTTCACCGCACATTGGCCCACGATGTCACAGCACTCCGCACGCAGCCGCCTGCCGATATGTCGGCGATGGATGGCTACGCCGTGCGCGTTGCCGATGCCTCGCTGAACGCAAAGCTCAAAGTGATCGGCGAAGTCGCCGCAGGCAAACCGTTCGACACGACAATCGGCGAGAATGAAGCCGTGCGGATTTTTACCGGCGGCGTGGTGCCCGCAGGCGCAGATACAATCGTCATTCAGGAAGACACGCAGGCCGATGACGATACCGTCACCATCAAAGAAGCCGCGCGTCCGAACCGTCACATCCGCAAAGCCGGAATCGATTTTCGGAAAGGCGATGTCCTCATCAAGCAAGGCACGCGCCTCACCGACCGCCATCTCGCGCTGGCCGCCAGCGCCAACCATCCGCAACTGAGCGTGCATCGCCGTCCGAAAGTCGCGGTGTTGGCAACCGGCGATGAACTGGTGATGCCGGGTTCAACAACCGGAACCGGCCAGATTGTCTACTCCAACGGCTACGCGCTGCGCGCGCTCGCGCGCCATGCCGGAGCCGAGGTGATCGATCTGGGCATCGCCGCCGACACTCTCGATGCGACAACAGCAGCGATCCGCCGCGCGCGCGAACTCAACGCCGATGTTCTGGTGACGAGCGGCGGCGCGTCGGTCGGCGATCATGATCTGGTGAAACGCGCACTCGAATCCGAAGGCACCAAGATGGCGTTCTGGCGCATCGCCATGCGTCCCGGCAAACCGATGATGAACGGCAAACTCGATGCGATGCGCGTCCTCGGCGTGCCGGGCAATCCCGTGTCGTCCTATGTGTGTTCGTTTCTGTTTCTGGTGCCGCTGATAAGCGCGTTATCGGGATGCCGCACGATCAATCATTCAATTGAGTCCGCCGTGCTCAACGGCAATCTCCCCGCCAACGACGTGCGGCAGGATTATCTGCGGGCACGCCTCGACATCGGCGAAGACGGCCAAATGCGCGCGACGCCCGTCGATCATCAGGACAGCTCGCTGATGGCCAATCTGGCCAAGGCGGATGCGCTGATTATTCGGCCGCCGCATGCGCCCGCTGCCGAACGCGGCTCGCCCGTCAGCATCCTCCGGCTGCCCCGTTAGAAACTTCGTTTTGTGCACCCGAAATTAAGTGGTTGCGGAACACATATGGAACATATAGTGTTCGTTCATGATTTGTTTCGAGTGACTCGCGCTCCGGTTTGGGCAGTCGCTGTGCAATCCGGGGATTATGGGGATACCTTCCGATGCTGACACGCAAACAATACGAGCTGCTGCGCTTCATTAACGAGCGGCTCAAAGAGGCTGGCGTCCCGCCCTCCTTCGACGAAATGAAGGATGCGCTCGACCTGCGCTCGAAGTCCGGCATCCACAGGCTGATCACGGCGCTGGAGGAGCGCGGCTTCA
>JBBRGE010000302.1:0-3445 GCA_038241045.1 Hyphomicrobiales bacterium
AACTCATCCCGACGGAAGATTCATCCGTGGTGGCATCGTCGGCACCAGCGTCCTCATCGGCATCCGCGCCCGGCGTGAATGCAAACGGCGCGGGATTGCCGGGAGCAATTCCGACGACCGACGCTTCCGTTGTAACATCGACAACGCCGGGCTCATCCCTCACCGCGCCGATCACCATCGGTGGCGGGAAAAATTACATGAACATCTCGCTCGATGGATTGTTCGCCCTGGCCGGCTCGAGCGCGCGCGACCTCGATCACATCGAAGTGGGCGATCACGATCCGCACCAGCGCGGATTCAACGCGCGTAACATCGAGCTCGCGTTCGATGGCGCAGTCGATCCCTACTTCCAGGGCTTCGCTAATATTGTCTTCAAGCTCAATAACGACAACGAAACCGAAGTCGAAGCCGAGGAAGCGTTCCTGCAAACGACGAGCCTGCCGTTCAATCTTCAACTCAAGGGCGGACAATTCTTCGCCGCGTTCGGTCGCATTAATCAGATGCATCCGCACGCGTGGGATTTCGCGGACGCGCCGCTGGTGCAGGGTCGCTTGTTAGGCGCGGATGGATTGCGCGGCGTCGGTGCGCAACTTTCCTGGACGGTGCCGGTGCCGTGGTACTCGCAGGTTTTAGTCGGTGTCCAAAACGGCCGCGGCGGGACCGGCTTCTCGTTTCGCAATCCCGGCGACGACGGAATGTTCTTCGGCCGCCGCACGACCGATCGCGAATTACGCGGCTTGCAGGATTTCGTTTGGATTCCGCGATGGGAAAACTCTGTCGATCTTGGCCCGACCCAGACCGTGCTCGCCGGCGTTTCCGGCGCGTTCGGGTCTAACGAAACCGGCGCGAACTCGCGCACGCAGATCTACGGTGGCGATTTTCTCTACAAATGGAAAAGCGCCAACGCCGAAGCCGGTTTTCCGTTTGTGAAATGGCAGACTGAAGTGATGTATCGCCGCTTCGAAGCCGGCCGCGGCATCAATCAATCGTTCCCCGTCGCGGAGACATTTAACGACTGGGGACTTTATTCGCAGGTGCTTTGGGGATTCAAAAAAGGTTGGGTCGCGGGCATCCGTGGCGACTACCTGGCGATGGAGGATTCAAAATTTACCGACGATCAAGATCGACAATCACGTTCCCGCGTCAGCGCGAACCTGACCTGGTATCCGACCGAGTTCTCGAAAATCCGTTTGCAATACCATCACGATTTCCTCGACAACACCTACTTCTTCGCCGGTCGCGATGCTGATTCCGTTTTCCTTCAGTTCGAATTCATTCTCGGCGCGCACAGCGCTCACAAATTTTGATGGCATGATCGCACAACTCCCTCTGTCATCCCGAGCCGCGAAGACGGGGAGGGACCTCACATTCGGTCGTGGGTCACACAAGTTAGGTAGCGTAATCGCAGCTTCGATTGTGAGGTTCCTCACTCCGCTCGGAATGACAGAAGAGCGCACATGTCCGCCCAAATTTTAATCCCATGAAAAAAATCCTGTTAATCCTGTCCACCATTTTCAGCTTCGCGTTCATAAGCGAAGCAAAACTCAACGTCGTCGCCACCCTGCCCGATTTCGCTTCGCTCGCGCGCGAAGTGGGCGGCGACAAGATCGACATCATCACCCTCGCGAAACCAACGGAGGATCCTCACTTCGTTGACGCGCGGCCGAGCTTCGTCGTCTCGTTACGAAGCGCTGACGTTCTAATCGAAGGAGGCGCCGAGCTCGAGATCGGTTGGTTGCCGCCGCTATTGCAGAACGCGCGCAATCCTAAGATCGACAATGGCAAGCCGGGGCGCGTCGTCGCATCGCAAGGCATCCGGCTCATGAACATTCCGACGGAAGTCACGCGCGCCGCCGGCGACGTGCACGTGCTCGGCAATCCGCATTTCACGACCGACCCCATCATCGCCAAAGCGGTTGCGCAGCACATCGCGCAAGCGTTCTCCGCGGTCGATTCCGCGAACGCCGGAACCTTCGACGCGAACTACAAGAAGTTCGAAGCGACGATCAACGCGCGCTTGCAACAATGGGGCACAGCCATGTTGCCGTTCAAAGATCAAAACGTCGTCGCCTATCACGATTCATGGCCCTACTTCGCCCACCGCTTCGGGATCAAGATCGACATCTTCCTTGAACCAAAGCCCGGTATTCCGCCATCGCCCTCGCATCTGGCCGAAGTCATCTCGCAAATGAAGGCGCAAAAAATCAAAGCGATTATCGTCGAGCCATTTCACGATCGGAAAATCGCGGACAAGGTCGCCACTTCGACTGACGGAAAAGTAGTGGACTTCGCGCAATTCCCGGGCGGCGTTCCCGGCACGGAGAGCTACGTGCAACTCATGGACAAACTCGTCGCCAGTCTTTCCGCCGCGCTCAAATAATATGTGGGAAGTCATGTTCTGGCCGATCGCGGCCTGCGTTTTGTTGCCGTGGCTGTTGGTTTATCTCGGCCTGCACGTCGTCCAACGCGGCATCATCTTCATCGACATCGCCATGGCGCAAATGGCTTCGTTAGGCATTTGCCTCGCTGTCCTTTTGCAGTTCGAGCCGGAAAGCCTGACCGCTTACGCGATCGGCGTCGGCGTCACGCTCATCGGCGCCGCCATCTTTTCCATCACCGGCAAGCGCGTGAGCCAGGTGCCGCAGGAAGCGATTATCGGAATCAATTACGTGGTCGCGGCCGCCGCCGCGGTGTTGCTACTGAGCCGTTCCGCGCATGGCAACGAAGAAATTCGCAACATGCTCGTCGGCGATATCACCGTCGTGAGTTCGATCGAAGTTTGGAAATGCTTCGCCGTTTTTCTCGCGGTCGGCATCGTGCATTTCGTTTTGCGCAAAAATTTCATGCTCGTCTCTTTCCACCGCGATGAAGCCTACGAACGCGGCTGGAGCGTGCGCTGGTGGGACTTTTTGTTTTACGCCACGTTTGGTGTTGTCGTGACCATCTTTGTGCGCGTCGCGGGCGTGCTCTTGGTTTTCAGCTATCTCATCGTGCCGGCGGTTTGTGCGGTGACTTTAGCGCGCTCGATTTCAATGCGGCTGCTTTTCGGCTGGATCATTTCCCTCGGCGGCGGCATCGGCGGTTTGTTTCTTTCCTTTTACTGGGACTTCCCGTCCGGCGCCGCGATTGTCTGCACGTTCGGCGCGTTGCTCATACTCATTTCCGTCATTGCACTGGCGCGGCGTGGGCGAACGCCCGTCTGAGCTACGGCAATTTTTTAGCGGCCATTTCCGCAACCGACTTGGCTACCGCTGCGCCTGCGCTGGTATCGATCTCGAGCGCAAACTTCCCTTTGCGCACGTAAACTTCAGAATCGGTACCGCGCTTTGCGGTAAAGGCTTCCTCACCCAATCCTGGCAACTGTGTGGGATCGTTATGCTAACTTCCTTTCTTTAATCCCCACTGGTCGGCGGAATAGATATGCACTTTTAGCAACGAGCCGTTG
>JBBRGE010000303.1:0-3427 GCA_038241045.1 Hyphomicrobiales bacterium
CTTGGCGGCGTGAAGGATGCAGACATATTCCGGATAGTTCGAATTCTTCATGCCAAACGAGCCGCCGACATTGTGAGTCAACAGCCGCAGTTTTTCATTCGGCACGTTCATGACCTTGGCGAGCGACGTGCGATTACCAGCCACGCCCTGTGTCGGCACTTCGATGGTAAATTTCTGTGATGATTTGTCGTAACTCGCCAACGCTGCGCGCGGCTCCATCGCCACCACCGCAAGCCGAGTGTTGACGATGTCGAGCGTGGTGATGTGCGCGGCTTTCGCAAACGCCGCAGTGACGGCAGCACTGTCGCCGGAATGAAAATCGAGCGCGACATTGTTCGGAATGTTCTCGTAAAGTTGTGGCGCGCCGGGTTTTGAGGCGGCCTCAGCATCGGTCACCGACGGCAATGGATCGATATTGAGAACGACGGCTTCGCCGGCGTCGCGCGCCTGCGCCAGCGTCGATGCGACAACGAACGCAACCGGATCGCCGACGAAGCGAACTTTATCCGTGACCAGTGGCAGGCGATTGGATTGCAGCAATGGCGAGCCGTCGCGATTCTTGATCGGTAAACCGCAGGTGAAAGGACCGTATCCCGCCGCCGCCAAATCCTTGCCGGTCCAGACGCCGAGCACGCCCGGCATTGCCCGCGCGGCGACGGTATCGATCGATTTGATGACGCCATGCGCGTGCTGGCTGCGCACGATCCACGCATAGGTCTGGTTGGGCAGGCTGAAATCGTCGGTGTATTTACCTTTGCCGCGCACCAGCGTGTCATCTTCCTTGCGGCGGACCGGTTGCCCCACGCCGAATTTTTGCAGTGCGATATCGTTTTCGACCGAACGACGCGACGGGTGATCCTGCATGACGAATTCCGGTAGCGGGGTTTTTGCTGGCAAAATGCGGGGGCGGAGAGAGTTTCCGCCGCAGCATTGAGATAAGACAAGAACCCGTGGCCGACAATACGAGATTGAACATGCTGCACCTGCGCTCCGTCGAGGGGCTTGTTGCACCCGAATGAGGCACTGATAGAGTCGGGTCGAACAGCGTTTGACGCGCAGGCTGGATTTGCCCGCGCAGATATGGATTTGCATGACGGAGGACGTGCGGTTGCGCGACGGCTCCGGGCCGCGCGCGAACCATCCGACACCGGCTGAAACCGGTGCGCGCGATCGCGTCGCTCCTGCGTCCGCGACCTATGCGGCGCTCGATCTCGGCACCAACAATTGCCGTCTGCTGATCGCGCGCCCCTTGCATGACAGTTTCCGCGTGATCGATTCCTTTTCGCGCATCATCCGGCTCGGCGAGGGGATTGCTACCACGCGCCACATCAGCGAAGCGGCGATCGCGCGCGCGGTGAGTGCGCTAGGTGTCTGCGGCGACAAGATTCGCGCCAGAGGCGCCAAGCGCCTGCGCACCGTTGCGACCGAGGCCTGCCGCGCCGCCGACAACGCCGATGCGTTCCTCGCGCTGATCGAGCGCGAGACGGGAATCAAACTCGAGATCATCGACCGTGAAACGGAATCGACCTTCGCGGTGATCGGCTGCTCGCCGCTGCTCGATCCCAATTCCAACGGCGCAATCCTGTTTGACATCGGCGGCGGATCGACCGAAGTGGTGCGGATCGAGCGGCCCCCAGGCCAGCCGCATGCGCCGCCCGTGAAAGGACCGTGGATGTCGCTGCCGCTCGGCGTGGTCACGCTGGCTGAAAGATTCGGTGGTCATGAGGTCACGCGCGAGATTTACGCCGCGATGGTTTCCGAAGCGACAGCGTATCTTGCGCCATTCGCCGCCGAACACGGCCGCGATCTGTCGGGCATGCATCTGCTCGGCACGTCCGGAACGGTGACGACGGTGGCGGGAATTCATTTAGGATTGCCGCGTTACGACCGCCGCAGGGTCGATGGGCTCTGGATGAGCGACACCGAGACCGATCACGCCATCGGGCTGTTACAGGCGATGACCTACCAAGACCGCGCGTCCAATGCCTGCATCGGAGCCGAGCGCGCCGATCTCGTATTGGCGGGATGCGCCATTCTGGACGCGATCCGAAAGGCGTTTCCACTGCCGAAATTGCGGGTGGCGGATCGCGGGCTGCGTGAAGGCATGCTGGTCGAGATGATGCGCGACGATGGTGTTCTGCGGGCCACATAGCGGCAGACACCGTGACTACGTGTCCGAAACGTCGTATGGCCAAAGCGCCGCCTTTGCGGCGCGTTGAGATCAAGCCCATGGCGAAAGACACAACCGGACGACTTCATGTCACCGTCAAGAGCGGTGGCAAGCGCAAACTGTCCTCCAAGCTCTGGCTCGAGCGCCAGCTCAACGACCCCTACGTCACGCAGGCCAAGCGCGACGGCTTTCGCTCGCGCGCGGCCTATAAGTTGCAGGAGATCGACGACAAGCATCGTTTCCTGAAAAAAGGATTGGTGGTGGTCGATCTCGGCGCGGCACCCGGCGGCTGGAGCCAGATCGCAGCGAAACGTGTCGGCGCGACGGAAGCCGAAGGAAAAAACAAAGGCCAGGTTGTCGCCATCGATCTGCTGGAGATGCCGGAATTGCCCGGCGTCACCTTCGCGCAGATGGATTTTCTGCATGACGATGCACCTAAAAAATTGCGAGCGATGATCGGCGGCGGCGTCGATGTGGTGATGTCCGACATGGCGGCGAATACCACGGGTCATCGCAAGACCGATCAGTTGCGCATTCTGGGATTGGTCGAGGGTGCGGCGGCATTCGCGTCCGACGTGCTCAATCCGGGCGGCACGTTCGTCGCCAAGGTTTTTCAGAGCGGCGCGGATTCAGAATTATTGGCACAGCTGAAGCGCGACTTCGCCAGCGTCAAGCATGTCAAGCCTGCGGCGAGCCGACAGGATTCGTCGGAGCGTTATGTTCTGGCGACGGGGTTTCGGGGACACCGGTAAGGCGTCGCCGCAACCTGCGTCATTGCGAGCGGAGCGAAGCAATCCAGAACCACAAGCAAGAACTGGATTGCTTCGCCGCTGTCGCTCCTCGCAATGACGGCGGAGAAGTGTGCTGCGCTCACCCCAACTTCTGATCCCGCGCGTCGTGCGTTGATTCGGCGGAAGCAGCTTCGGCGGCCTTCGGACCCTCAAGTGCGTCTGGCATTCTGTGACCGGAAATCTCCGCGCCTGCATCCGCGGGTAATTTCCAGAACGACCAGGCGGACGCGGCGGAAATGATAGCGATGATAACGAAAGCCGGCCAGAAGTCGCTCGCGTCGAGCACGGTGGCCCCGCGCGCCGCCATTGTGGCCTCAACCGCGAACGCGCCGATCGCAACGCCTGCCGAAATCGCAAGCTGCTGATTAACGCTCACCAGCGTGGAGGCGCGGCTCATCTCCGGCGGCTCGACTTCCGCATAGGCCAGCGTATTGATCGATGTGAATTGCAGCGAGCGGAAAAAGCC
>JBBRGE010000304.1:0-3389 GCA_038241045.1 Hyphomicrobiales bacterium
CGGAAAAAGCGGCACTGGAACTTTCAATTTCGATTGGCAAAATTCTCAATGAAAGCAGATGCAGCATATTCGGGTTCGAAGAATCTGGAACGCTTGCTGAAGCGCATGGCGTTTGAAAGGGACCAATCGGCTTTCAATGAATTATACGCGGCCACTAAAGGAAAGCTCTTTCTGACGGCAATGCGGATCGTCCGGCACGGACATCTCGCAGAGGAAATCCTTCAGGATGGATACGCCCGAATCTGGCTCAACGCTCAGTCGTACAGTTCGTCGCTGGGGTCGCCGATGACCTGGATGATCACCATCGTGCGGAATCTGGCGATCGATGCTGTCAAGAAATCAGCTTGGGAAATTTACGCGGACGATTCGAGCCTGAAGGAATTGGCCGACGATTGCCCGACGGCGCTTGAAGCGATTGAAGCGCTCGAAGATACGCAGTTCGCAGCACAGAAGACCCGTGACGTTTTTTCCGCGCTGCATAGCCTCGACCCCAAGAAGCGCGAACTTGTCATCGCCGCCTATATTCTGGGTGAGAGCAGAGAGCAGCTTTCGGAAAAAGCGGGCGTTCCCGTGAACACGGTTAAAACATGGCTGCGCAGGACGCTGCTTGAAGTGAAGGAAATTCTGCGAAATACGGATGTCAAAGCCGAACGGCATTCCACCGCCGGCACCTATTCAAATCTGACGGCGGCAAACGGCAGCGAGATGTCACCAGCCGCCATCGTCGTGCGGACTTAAATCTCGGTCATAACATCATGAACGAGGAAGTCCTGTCAGCGTTTCCATTCCGAACCGTGATCTTCGATCTGGACGGGACGCTGATCGACAGCATCACGGACGTAGCAAACGCGGTGAATCGCGTCCTGAGCGATGCTGGCCTGGAATCAATCGAAGGACAATTACGTAATTCGCTGCTCGGGGAAGGTGCGCGCGCGCGCATCCAGAAAGCGTTCGCGTTGCGTGGAAAGGTTCTCGATACTGCGGAACTTCAAAAACGAACGGATGATTTCACGCGCTATTACGCGCCGACAAAATCGTTGAACACCGTGCCTTTCACCGGCGCCAAATCACTGCTCGATTGCCTGTCAGGTGCCGGCATCCAGATGGGTGTCTGCACAAACAAAGATGAGACGTCTGCACGGGCGTTGCTGAGTGAGTTGCAACTGATGCCACCGATATCGGATGTCGCGGGATCCGATACGTTCGGCGTGCAAAAGCCGCATCCGGATCATGTGCTCAAGCTCCTGCAGCGTATGGGTGCCGATCCAAGGCTGGCGATTCTGGTTGGCGATTCAATTCACGATATCAAAGCGGCGAGAAACGCAGGCATCGCCGCCGCTGCAGTGACGTGGGGCTATTCCAACGATCCGGTGACTGATATGGGCGCTGATTATGTTTTGGAGAAATTCAGCGACGTGTTGAACATCACGTCACCTGCAATTCAGAAATGAACGGCGTCGCGAGCCACAAAGCGCTCGCGATTATTTCGCGAATGATCTCCAGCGCTCGGTCGCATCGATCGCCTTGGTCCATAACGGACCGGCCGGCTGCCCGCGGTGTAATGCTTTCCCAACCTCGCAGATCGCGAGGAATGCGCTCGCCCGCAGTTCGTCAATTTCAATCGATTCATTGCCGCCGGCACTTTGGACGAGTCCGATCAGCCCATTCAGAATCGGGAGCGCAGCCGGTGCCTCGGCAGCCTCCGCTTGTTTCAGACTCGATAATACCTGCTGCGCTTTGTCGTGTTCGTGGCTCATGCGCGCCTCACCTGCCCGCCTCGCTTGAGTATCGCTAAGCTATTGATATCATGGTCGGAGTGGCAGGATTTGAACCTGCGACCCCTGCGTCCCGAACGCAGTGCTCTACCGGGCTGAGCCACACTCCGACTGAAGGGCGGTATAGCCTCGGCCCTCGACCCCCGCAAGAAGCGGTATAAGGGGCGAACCCCGCGTTCGCGTCGTGCGAAAGTTCCGAATGAAGCTTGGCCTTACCACAAAAATGATCGCAGCCGATGCGGGCGCGGCCGATGCCGCTGCGCGATGTCTCCGCGATGGCGGTCTTGTCGGGTTTCCAACCGAGACAGTGTACGGGCTCGGTGCCGACGCCACCAATGCGCACGCTGTTGCACGACTGTACGAAGCGAAGGGGCGTCCATCGTTCAATCCGCTGATCGCGCATGTCAGCGATCTTGCTGCGGCGAAGGCGATCGGGTGGTTCGACGAACGCAGCCTCCGGCTGGCAGAGGCATTCTGGCCCGGACCGCTGACGCTGGTACTGCCGAAGACAAACGGCTGCCGGGTTTCCGATCTTGCGACCGCCGGCCTCGATACCATCGCGTTGCGGGTGCCGGCGCATCCGGTGGCGCGAGACATTTTGCGCGCTTTCGGAAAACCGGTCGTCGCACCTTCCGCAAATCTGTCGGGGCATATTTCGCCGACGACTGCATCGCATGTGTTGAGCGATCTCAACGGGCGCATCGATCTCATCGTCGATGGCGGTCCGGTGTCGGTCGGCGTTGAGTCCACCATCGTCGGCTGCTTCGAACAACCGATGCTGCTGCGTCCCGGCGGCGTCCCCCGCGCCGAGATCGAAAAAATTCTTGGAAAAACGCTGATGCGGTTGCCGGAGAATGACGCAGACATATCGTCACCGCTGGCGCCGGGGATGCTTGCTTCGCACTACGCCCCGCGCACGGCGATGAGGCTCAATGCAAGCGGGATCGAACCCGGCGAAGTGTTGCTGGCTTTCGGACCAAGCCCGCTGGCGGCTGAAAATGCCGAAGTCGTCATGAATTTGTCCCAACAAGGCGATCTTGTGGAAGCAGCCGCGAATCTGTTCGGCTATCTGCGCACACTGGACACCAAGGGAGCGCGGGGTATTGCCGTGATGGCAATTCCTGAGACGGGATTGGGCGAAGCGATCAACGACCGGCTGCGGCGCGCCGCAGTCCCGCAAATATGACGACGAGGACGAGACCGTGAATATCGTGCAACCGCTTTCTTCGATTTCGCCAGACGTGCTGTCGCGATTTGCGACAATTGTCGGCGACAAGTATGCGGTAACCGACGCGCACGACATGGCACCCTATCTGGTCGAGGATCGCGGATTGTTTCAGGGGCGTTCCCCGATGGTGCTGCGGCCAGGCTCGACCGCGGAAGTCTCGGCGATTTGCAAGGTCGCGACGGAAACGAAAACCGCTCTCGTGCCTCAAGGCGGCAATACCGGACTGGTCGGCGGACAAACGCCGCACCATGGCGAGATCATCGTCTCGATGCGTAGGCTCGACAAAATCCGCGCCGTCGATACGCAATCGAATACCATGACGGTGGAGGCCGGCGTCATTCTCGCCAACGCGCAAACCAAAGCGTCGGAGGTTGACCGCCTGTTTC
>JBBRGE010000305.1:0-3386 GCA_038241045.1 Hyphomicrobiales bacterium
TGGCCTGCACCTTGAACACGAAGCCCGTCACCTGCTCTTCGCCGGGTGCGACGGTGCGCTGCGTCGCCTTGCGTGGCAACGGCCCTGGCGCCCACTGGCCAAGTGCGTCGAGCAACTGCTCAACCCCGAAATTCTTGAGCGCGCTGCCGAAAAAGACCGGCGATAAGTGCCCCTCTCGAAACGCCCCAAGATCGAACTGTGGCGACGCCCCCTGGGCAAGTTCAACCGCTTCGATTGTCCGCTCGGCGATGCGCTCGTCAATGCCCTCGATCCTGCGGAGGCCTTCGAACGTATCGAGCGGCTGGGCATGCCCGAACGAGGCGCCGCGCTCACGGCTTTCCGGCAGCAGGATTTGATTGCGCACAAGATCGAGCACGCCGCGAAAATCGCTGCCCATCCCGACAGGCCAGCCCATCGGCACCAGATCGAGCGCCAGATCCGACGCGATCTGGTCCAAGAGCGTCAGCGGATCCTCGCCTTCGCGGTCGATCTTGTTGATGAAGGTTATGATCGGGATGTCGCGCAGCCGGCAGACCTCGAACAGCTTCTGCGTCTGGCTTTCGATGCCCTTCGCCGCGTCCATCACCATCACGGCCGCGTCGACGGCCGACAGCGTGCGGTAAGTGTCCTCGCTGAAGTCGGAGTGGCCGGGCGTATCCAGGAGATTATAGACGATGCCGCCGCGCTCGAACGTCATCACCGACGACGTCACCGAGATGCCGCGCTGCTGCTCGATCTGCATCCAGTCGGAACGCGTGCGCCGTCGCTCGCCGCGCGCCTTGACCTCGCCGGCCATGCGGATGGCGCCGCCCGACAGGAGCAGCTTCTCGGTCAGCGTGGTCTTGCCGGCGTCCGGATGCGAGATGATCGCGAACGTCCTTCGCCGCGCCACTTCATTGGCAATCGGCGAGCGCTGCGACTCAATGGAAACTGCGGTGTCGGACATGACGTGCCTGTGGCAGCAAAACGCGGCAGGATCAAGAGTTGCGTGGGCATCCGGCCACTTGAACTTTCCCCTCGTTTGATCCAATTCTCCATGGCGAGGACGGCCTCGCGTCACGCATCGAAGATCAGGGACGGCCCTGTTATGGAGGTTTGCCATGGCGTGGGCCATTTTGTTCGTTGCCGGTTTGATGGAAATCGGCTGGGCCATCGGCCTCAAATACACCGAAGGATTCACCCGGCTCGTGCCATCGGTTCTGACGCTGTCGTGCATGGCAGTCAGCATGGCCCTGCTCGGCATTGCGCTGAAGACATTGCCGGTCGGAACAGCCTACGCGGTCTGGACTGGCATCGGAACCGTCGGCACCGCGGTGCTGGGCATTGCATTGTTCGGCGATCCGGCAACCGCCATGCGTCTGACCTTCATCGGATTAATTGTCGCGGGCATCGTCGGATTAAAAGTCGTGACGTGATCTAGCGCACGGCAAGCGACACTGCGAAATAGGTCAGCGAAGCGACCAGCGCCGCCGCCGGAATTGTGAAAATCCAGGCGACGACAATTGAACTCGCCACGTTCCATCGCACTGCCGAGACACGCCGCGCGGCGCCAACGCCGACAATTGCTCCTGTTATCGTATGCGTTGTCGACACCGGTATGCCGAGATACGTTGCCATAAACAGCGTTGCAGCGCCTCCCGTCTCGGCGCAGAAACCCTGCATCGGATTCAGCTTGGTGATACGAAGGCCCATGGTGCGCACGATGCGCCAGCCACCGAGCAACGTGCCGAGCGCCATCGCCGCCTGACACGAAATGACGACCCAGAACGGCACGCTGAACTCTGTCCCAAGATAGCCTTGCGAATAGAGTAACACCGCGATGATGCCCATCGTCTTCTGCGCGTCATTACCGCCATGGCCGAGTGAATAGAGAGAGGCCGACACGAATTGCAGAATACGAAAAGCACGGTCGACGGCGAACGGCGTGGATCGCACCGCGGCCCATGAGACGATCACGGTCAACACTAACGCAAGCGCAAAGCCGACGAACGGCGACAGCACGATGGCCAGCAGCGTTTTCGAAAGCCCGCTCCAGACCATGACACCTAGGCCGGCCTTCGAGATGCCCGCTCCCAGAAGTCCGCCGATCAAGGCGTGCGAACTGCTCGACGGCATGCCGAGCGCCCAGGTGATGAGATTCCAGACGATTGCGCCGATCAAAGCTGCAAAAATCACCTGCGCATCGATGATGCTTGGCTCGATAATGCCGGTGCCGATGGTCTGCGCGACGTGAAGGCCGAACACCGCAAAAGCGATGAAATTAAAAAATGCCGCCCACGCCACCGCGTACTGCGGTCGTAGCACGCGGGTGGAGACGATGGTTGCAATCGAATTGGCCGCATCGTGCAGCCCGTTGAGAAAATCGAACAGCAGCGCGACAGCGATCAGTCCAACAAGAATCGGGAAAGCAAGGGAAGCGTCCACGGCGCGGTCCTAAACTTGCTCGATCACGATGCTGTTGATTTCGTTGGCGACGTCATCGAAACGGTCGGCGACTTTTTCCAGATGTTTGTAGATCTCCGCACCGACCACAAAATCCATTGTGTTGCCGGTACGATGCTTGAGATAAAGTTCTTTCAGACCGATGTCGTTGAGATCGTCGACGCGGCCCTCAAGGCGCGTAATTTCCTCGGTCAGCGCCGTCAGCGTCGTGACATTCTCGCCCATCGACTGCATCAGCGGCAGCGCGCGGCCCACCAGATCGGCACATTGAACCAGAATGGTGCCGATTTCGCGCATCGGCGGTTCGAAGGTTCGTACCTCGAACAGCATCACGGCCTTTGACGTCTGCTGCATCTGATCGATGGCATCATCCATCGCGGTGATGAGATTCTTGATATCACCCCGGTCGAACGGCGTGATGAAGGTACGGCGAACGGCTGTCAAAACTTCACGGGTGATTTGATCGGCGTCGTTTTCGAATTGATTGACGCGCTGGCAATAGACCGGGACTTCCTCGCCGCCGCGCAACATGCCTTCAAGCGCCTGAGCGCCTTGGACGACCGTCTGGGAGTGTCGGGCGAACAGATCGAAGAACCGTTCTTCCCGTGGCAACAATGCGCGAAACCAGCGATTCATGAGCATTTCCCGGCGCGACCGACACGCGTCACGTGAATGTCATAAACCGTTTCGAAGGCGAAAGGCCACCTGCCCGATCCTATTTCGGCGGTATCCACCGGTTTGTAAAACTTCGACTCAAGCGCAAATTGACCTAAAGCGACCGCTTGAAATAGTGAGCAATTTCGCCGATCACGCCGCGCCGGAATGTCAGCACGCAGACCACGAAGATCGCACCCTGAATCACGGTGACCCATTGGCCAAACCCGGCCAGATACTGCTGCATGGCGATGATGACGAAGGCGCCGATCACCGGTCCGAACACGGTT
>JBBRGE010000306.1:0-3343 GCA_038241045.1 Hyphomicrobiales bacterium
TGGTCAAGGCGGTGAGACCGCCCATCTGCAACGCTCTCAATACAAACTCAAAGAGCGACGCGGGCGATCCCAGCGAGGTGACAGCGTTTAGAATGAGACACTGGACCACCTCCTTCCGTTAAGTTGACGATAAGGAGAAGATAAGCGTGTCGCAGAGAAGGTCAAGTGTCGAAAACGCCGGTACCTTTGTTTCGTATTCGGTGGAAATCCCTCAAACGTAAACCTGAACATCAACAGCTGGCAGCGGTGCTGTGTAAGGCATATGAGGACGAACTATCCGGCCACAGCGCATGCGGTTTGCGTCGCTCGGAATATAGTCAGAAACATTTACAACGCGCGCGCGCACCATCTCATCAAAGGTCACGATGCGCGGGTCATTTTCTCCCGGCAACACGAAGTCTTCGAGAAACGCATCCGAAAGACAACGGCTCTGCGCTACGAATGCTGGCCCGGCAACATGACCGTCATTCTGCACGTATTCCGTACAATTAATCCCCACCACGTTTGCACCCGCAAGCATTGGGCCGCCGCTTGCCGCACCGTGAATTCGACAACTAACTTGAATGAACGGGAATGGCATCATTATGCTGTCGCGAAAATCGCCTGACGCTTGAACGCGGCCCGCATAGGCGTTCGGCGCCAAGCGAATGCGCCTACCATCATCAGACACCGCCGAGTTAGGAAACGCATATGTAACTACAAACTCGTCCTCGACGGGCACATTCCACGAAAGTGTCCAAGCCCAATTCACCAATCGCTCACCGGAAAGATTTGTCGCGGTTGCCGCGTAACCTAGTGCGACATCCGCACGTTCACCGACCCAGCACTGAACGATGGGTCTGAACAGGCATTCGCTAGGGCCAAATAATCCCGTCGATGAATGTAAATGCAGCGCAATCAGAGGAGCAATTTGAACGTCGTCTTGCATCACATCTTCGATTACATGACGCGCAGTTAAAAACATCCCGCCGTCGTTGACGTAGAAGCCGGTACCTACAATTCGACAACGCCCCTCGGCATCGTGCGATATTAACGGGAAGGTGTGACCAATCGGATTTGGGAGAGGCCCTTCCTCGCCCACACGATTGAAGTGCCACGAATTGGGATCAGCCTCCCCGCCAAGTCGCTCCGGTGGAAGATCAGACATTGCTCGCCTAGCGATGATGGCGCTCCCTAGGGGAATTGAACCCCTGTTTCAGCCTTGAGAGGGCCGCGTCCTAACCGCTAGACGAAGGGAGCGTTGGTTTCAGGGAATAACCTTGAAACGCGCAGCCTGCAAGACCGTCTGAAAATCTGGACGGCAACTTGGTACGCCAAAGGCTGTTCGACAACTGTCCGGGATGACGGGGGCGGTCAACCTCGAAGCCGATAACAAACCGTATCAAGGCTCAACGGCAAATTTGAGGCGCGCCAACGGCTTCAACGTCTTGGCATCGAAGCTGCGAATTTCCGTTACGCCGCCGATGTCGAGCGTCACAAGCAACCGCCCATCCGCCACACCAGTCGAAACAATGCGCGCGCCCTTCGGCAGCGTCGCGGTCACGTCGGCCGGTTGCACGCTTCCCTCGGTCTTGAAAAGCCGGTAGCCGATGGCGATGAGAACAGCGGCGAGACCAAGCGCCGTGGTCAGGCCCGCGATCAGCATCATCCGGCGCACGCGCGCGATGAGGGCGGCTTGCTCGGGCGTCTGTTCTGGCGCATCAGGTTCAGTCATGACGAGTAACGAACTCCAGACAGTCACGGTGGAAGGCGACGAAGGATCGCCGCGGCTGGATCGTGTCCTCGCCGCGCGAAGCCCCGATCTGTCGCGCTCGCGGCTTAAAGCGCTGATCCTCGCAGGGCAAGTGTCGATCGGCGCGAATATCGTGCGCGACCCGGCTTTTCATGTCCGTACCGGCGATACGATTACCATTGATGTCCCGCCCGCCGCCGATCCGGAGCCGCAGGGCGAGAGCATCCCGCTGGATATTATTTTCGAGGACGCCGACATCATCGTCCTCAACAAACCGATGGGCCTTGTCGTGCATCCGGCGGCGGGACATGAAACCGGGACGCTGGTGAATGCCCTCATAGCCCATTGCGGCGCGTCGTTGTCGGGCATCGGCGGCGTGCGACGTCCGGGCATCGTGCACCGGCTCGACAAAGACACCACCGGCCTGATGGTGGTTGCAAAAAACGACCGCGCGCATCAATCGCTGTCGGCGCAATTCGCCGATCATGGCCGTACCGGCGAGATGCGACGCGGCTATATGGCATTCGCGTGGGGCGTGCCGGGCTGGAAAAGCGGCACCATCAACGAGCCGATCGACCGGCATCCGTATTCGCGGGACAAGATGGCGGTGCGCCAGAATGGCCGCGAAGCCGTGACGCATTGGGAAACCCTTGAGGCGTTCAACGGCCGCGACGGCAAGCCGGTGGCGTCGCTGATCGCCTGTCAGCTCGAGACCGGCCGCACTCATCAGATCCGCGTCCATCTCGGCCATATCGGCCATCCGCTGCTGGGCGACGCGGTTTATGGGTCGGGATTCAAGACCAAGGCCAGCCATTTGGGCGACAAGGCGCAGGCCGCCTTGGAAACTCTGGGCCGTCAGGCGCTCCATGCATATTTGCTGCAACTGGAGCATCCAACCTCCGGAGAAATTCTGCGCTGGGAAGCGCCTTTGCCGGAGGATTTGCTTCTTCTTCAAGCCGCGCTGCGTGGCATAGACTAACTGCGGTGTGCTAAAAAGCCGCATGGTTGCAAACATTTAACCGAGGTCACAGGGTCGTGACCACCTTTTGTTCTTCACACGCCCTGCCCTTTTGCTGTATGTTGCACCTGCGCTGGGATCGTCCCTGCGCGGAACATTGCAGTGCCACTGGCTCTTATAGAGCGGTGGCCTGCCTGGCTCGCCGCTATCGGGAGCCTGAACATTGGAGGGCGCACAATGGCCCGTACCGCAACACTGCCGGTTCTCAATGGAGAATCCGGTCTGTCTCATTACCTGTCGGAAATCCGCAAATTTCCGATGCTGGAGCCGCAGCAGGAGTACATGCTCGCCAAGCGTTGGCGTGAGCATGACGACCGCGACGCGGCGCATCAGCTTGTCACCAGCCATCTGCGACTCGTGGCGAAAATCGCCATGGGTTATCGCGGCTATGGCCTGCCGATTTCCGAAGTTGTCTCCGAAGGCAATGTCGGCCTGATGCAGGCTGTCAAACGCTTCGAGCCCGAAAAGGGATTCCGCCTCGCCACCTATGCGATGTGGTGGATCAAGGCGTCCATACAGGAATACATCCTGCGTTCGTGGTCGCTCGTGAAAATGGGCACGACTGCAAACCAGAAGAAGCTGTTCTTCAACCT
>JBBRGE010000307.1:0-3333 GCA_038241045.1 Hyphomicrobiales bacterium
ACGATGTTTCCGCGCTGAAGAAGGCATCGTAACTATCTCTGCGTCACAAAGGCCCGCTCGCCGAGCGGGCCTTTTGCTGTGTGAGTGGTGGAACCTTAGACGGCCTGCAGCGGTTGAGGAGCAGAGGAGTTTTCATATGAAATATACTTCGAGATTTTCTGCATTCGCGGTGGCGACTTTGTTGCTGTCGTCATCGGCTGCATTTTCACAAAGCGCGGGTGGAAGTGCTGGCGGTAGTGCAGGCGGCGGCGTTGGCGGCGCGGGCGGTTCACCCGCTGCAGGTTCAGCAGGCGCGGGCACGGCTGCGACAAGTGGTATTCCTGCTGGTCCGGCAGCACCCGGCGGCACCGGCAATGTCGGCAACGATCCAAGTGGCCAAGGTAATGCTGCGAAACTATCGACACCTCCCGCACCCGGTACAAATTCGCTCGGCACGGCAAACTCAAGCGGCGGTGCTTCGACCTCCGGCGGCGCAACTGCTGGATCTTCCGGTGCAAGAGCTGCTCCTGGCGGCGTCAACGTATCGGGACCGAACGTATCAGGCGATGCAGCCATCTCCGCCGAAGACAAATTGCTGGATAAAAAAATCAAGGGCATCTGCAAAGGCTGCTAGTTTGAACCAGTGAAACCGGAAAGCCGTCATTGCAAAATGGCGGCTTTTTTTTCTTGAGTGTTTCTTGCGCGTTGCAACACCATCGCAGAGTGTCGACGCTGGATTCGCAAAGCTCGCGACGCTAGGGTGCGTGTCCATTCGGAAAGTTTTCCATGCGCAGTTTCATCACTCCGTCCCGCTCCATCGCGGTGGGCGAACGCGGCATGGCGGCAACCTCGCATCCGCAGGCAACGCTGGCAGCACTCGATATTTTGCGCAACGGCGGCAACGCCATGGACGCAGCGATTGGTGCGGTGGCATTGCAGGGCGTGGTCGAGCCGCAGATGACCGGTATCGGCGGCGATTGCTTCGTTCTTTATTCGCGCGAGGGAAAAGCGCCGGTGGCGCTGAACGGTTCGGGGCGCACACCGGCCAAAACCGATCTCGCATCCGTTGCGTCACGCATGAAAGAGATTCCGCCGACCGCGCCTGAAGGTGTCACGATTCCCGGCGCGGTCGATGCGTGGTGCACACTGAATGCCGCGCACGGTTCGAAATCGCTGGAAGACATTTTCAAACCCGCCATTGAGGCCGCAGAAAACGGTTTTCGCATCACGCCGCGTGTGGCTGCCGACTGGACTCGCAATCGTCCAAGGCTCGAACAAAATGCGCACGCCAAGGCGCATTATTTACCCGGCGGTCTTGCGCCAGCCATCGGCGACAAACGCGATCAGCCGGCGCTCGGCAAGACGTTGCGCAGAATCGCGCGCGACGGCCGCAAGGCATTTTATGAAGGCGCGGTCGCCGAGGAGCTGGCGTCTGAATTGCAAAAACTTGGCGGCGTGCATGAGGCCTCCGACTTCGCCGCGCATAAGGGTGAAAATGTTTTACCCATCTCCACCACCTATGCGGGTCACGATGTTCTCGAATGTCCTCCCAACGCGCAGGGGCTTGCGGCGCTGATGATCCTGCGCATCTTGGCGCTTTATGACGTCAAGTCGCTATCCGAAGTGGACCGCGTGCATCTGCTCGCTGAAGCCAGCAAGGCCGCGTACCGCGCGCGCGACGCGTACTTCTGCGATCCATCATGCGGAAATGTCGATGCTGCGCATTTTCTCTCGGACGCCTATATCGGCAAGCTGCGCGGCAAGATTGACATGAAACGCGCCAGCGCGAATGTCGATTGGGATGACATCGAGCACACCGACACGGTTTATGTCACGGTGGTGGATCGCGATCTCAATGCCGTGTCGTTCATCAATTCGCTGTTCAATCCGTTCGGCAGCGGCATCTACGCGCCGAATTCCGGCGTGTTGCTGCACAATCGCGGTTATGGCTTTCGCTTGCAGCCGGGACATCCCAACGCGCTCGCGCCGAACAAGCGGCCGATGCACACCATCATTCCGGGCATGGTGATGAAGGATGGCCACTGCGTGATGCCGTTCGGAGTCATGGGCGGACACTATCAGGCAACCGGCCACGGAAATTTCCTGTCCAACGTGTTCGATCTCGGCATGGATATTCAGGCCGCATCCGAGGCGCCGCGTTCGTTTGCATTCGATGGCGTGCTGTCGCTGGAGCCGACCTATGGCAAGCAGATCGGCGACGAACTCGCAGCGCGCGGCCATCAGGTGAAATGGTCGGAGCTGGCGCTCGGTGGCTGCCAGGCGACCTGGATCGACCGTGCGCGCGGCGTGTTGCTGGGCGCAAGCGACCATCGCAAAGATGGTGTCGCGCTGGGGTTCTGAAATAAAATCGGGAGGGCCGCATGATCGACCTCAAGGCATTGCCGTTCGATTCGGAGACGATGCTCGAAGGCCTCAAGCCGTGGATCGAGTGCGAAAGCCCGACCTACGATGCGCAGGCCGTCAATCGCATGATGGACCTCGCGTCGAAAGATTTTGCGGCGTGCGGCGCGAAGGTGGAGCGCATTGCGGGCCGCATGGGTTTCGGCGATTGCGTCCGCGCGTCATTTTCGCATTCGATGGAGACGCCCGGCATTTTGGTGATGGGACATTTCGATACCGTGCATCCGGTTGGCACTTTGCAAAAGCTTCCGTTCCGGCGCGACGGCGATAAATGTTTCGGCCCTGGCATCATGGACATGAAGGGCGGAAATTATGCCGCGCTCGAAGCGTTGCGCCAGTTGCAGCGCGCGCAAATTGAAACGCCGCTGCCGGTGACATTTTTGTTTACCAGCGATGAGGAAATCGGCAGCGCATCCACGCGCGAGATGATCGAGGCGGAAGCGACGAAACATAAATATATTCTGGTGCCGGAGCCCGCACGGTCTGAAGGCGGCGTCGTCACCGGGCGCTATGCGATTGCGCGGTTCAATCTGGAAGCGATCGGGCGTCCCAGTCATGCCGGTGCGCTGCTGGCCGATGGCCGCTCTGCCATTCGCGTCATGGCCGACATGATTCCAGTGATCGACGCAATGACCACCAGCGATTGCACCTTCAGCGTCGGTGTCGTGCATGGCGGCCAGTGGGTGAATTGTGTGGCGAGTTCCTGCACAGGTCAGGCACTGTCGATGGCCAAGAAACAAAGTGATCTCGATGACGGCGTGAAGCGCATGCTGGCGCTCAGCAAGACAGATTCACAAGGCGGCGAGTTCATGGTCACGCGCGGCGTCACGCGGCCGGTCTGGGAGCCGGACGGAAAAACGATGGCGCTTTATGAGGCCGCAAAACGAATTGCCGCGACGCTTGGCACAGACCTGAAACATTCCAGCGCGGGCG
>JBBRGE010000308.1:0-3333 GCA_038241045.1 Hyphomicrobiales bacterium
CGCCGATAACCACCGTGAATTTCGGGACCGATGCGGTCGCGACCGCCGTGACCAGCTTCGCGCCATCGCGCGCGATGCCGCCGGCCTCGTATTTCTTACCCACCATGAAGCCGGTGATGTTCTGCAGAAACAGCAGCGGGATATTACGCTGGCAGCAAAGCTCGATGAAGTGTGCGCCCTTCAGCGAACTTTCGCTGAACAGGATTCCGTTGTTGGCGATGATGCCGACGCGATAACCCCAGATATGCGCGAAGCCGCAAATCAGCGTTGTGCCATAAAGTTTCTTGAATTCCTCGAATTCCGAGCCATCGACGATCCGTGCGATGATCTCGCGCACATCGAAAGGCTTCCGCGCGTCAGCTGGCACCACGCCGTAAATGTCTTCGCGTGCGAACAAAGGTTCGCGCGGCTCGCGCAGACCAGTTGCGGATGACGTCGCCGGATTGAGATTGCCAACGATGCGCCGCGCGATGCCGATTGCGTGGCTATCGCTCTGCGCGTAGTGATCGGTCACACCGGACTGGCGGCTGTGCACGTCAGCGCCGCCGAGTTCTTCGGCTGTGACGATCTCGCCGGTCGCGGCTTTCACCAACGGCGGTCCACCGAGAAAAATCGTGCCTTGATTGCGCACGATGATGCTCTCGTCGGACATCGCCGGCACATACGCGCCGCCCGCAGTGCACGATCCCATCACGATGGCGATCTGTGGAATGCCTTGCGCCGACATGTTCGCCTGATTGTAGAAAATGCGACCGAAGTGCTTTTCGTCAGGAAAAATATCGTCCTGTTGCGGCAGAAACGCTCCGCCGGAATCCACCATGTAGATGCACGGCAGATTGTTCTGACGCGCAATGTCCTGCGCGCGCAGATGCTTCTTCACTGTCATCGGGTAATAAGTGCCACCGCTGATGGTGGCATCGTTGGCGACGATGACGCATTCACGGCCCGAGACACGGCCGATGCCGGTCACGATACTGGCGGAATGGACGTTGCCGCCGTAGAGGCCGTAAGCCGCCATCGGCGAAAATTCCAGAAATGCAGTGCCCGGATCGATCAGCAGATCGACGCGCTCGCGCACCAGCATCTTGCCTCGTCCGGTATGTTTGGCGCGCGAAGCCTCGCCACCGCCGTCGGCAACGTGAGCGAGCTTGTCACGCAAGTCCGCGACCAATGCCCGCATCGCGTCGGCATTTCCTATGACGTCGGCCGATTTCGGATCGATGCCGGAACGAAGTGCCATTGTTTTCCTTTGGCTTCTCTTCTTGGCCTTCCCCGCTTCCCGCCACTCATCGTTGTGCGTTGCAACCGGGCTTTTCGCCGACATTGGGGAAAGTGTCACCGCAGACCCGCTCGGTGCAACCAGAACTTTCGCGAGATTTCGTATGGCCAGGTGATCTTCAGTAGAACAACGCAACGACTGGAAATGTCATTCGACCGACATTCTGCTTTGCATTTATTCGTTGCAAGTTGCCATCCGGGTTGTTCGGACGGGCTGCTCAGCGCCAAGTTGAAAGCACGCAATCGGTCTGCTCAATGAGTCCATGGCTCGGTGCGGCGGAAAGCGAAATTGTCCGCATAAGCCTTCACACGCGGCTTCAATTCATTCGGCTCGAGCACCTGATAGGGAATTCCCTCGCGCTCGCAATAGGCGATCGCGTCTTCCTTGGCATCGAAATGAATCGAAAGTTGCTGTTTCATATCGCCGGAGCTGGTCCAGCCCATCAGCGGCTCAATGACGCGGGGTTGCTCTGGCTCATAGTCGAGCTGCCATTCTTTCGACTTCGCCCAACCCGACTGCATGGCATTCTTGGCGGGCTTGAAAATTCGCGCTGTCATGACATAAAGCCTTTTACCCCTTGTGCCTCTTGCAGTTTTTGCACGTAGCTCACGGCGTCTGCATCGGCGCCGCCACGACAACCCGAAAACATCTCATTTCGGCTGCGACGATCAAGACTTTGCACAACGCCGTAATCGATGGATGGTCTTCCGAAATTTGGTATATTCTGTTGCAATTGCTCTGACAATCTCGAACGCTGGTCCTTGATGACAGGTTCGATTCCACCCCTAAATTGACCCAGATCACCACGAAACGGCAGTCATGGACATTCAGGCAACCCTCCCCGCCAAAGGCCGCGACCTTCGGCTCGATCTTTTTCGCGGAATTGCCAATTGGTGGATTTTTCTCGACCACATTCCTCATAACGTTGTCATGTGGGTGACGACGCGGAATTACGGATTCAGCGACGCTGCCGATCTCTTCGTTTTTATTTCGGGGTATACCGCCTCGTTCGTCTACGCGAAGTTGATGCTCGATCGCGGATTCGTCGTGGGGGCGACGCGGATGTCGAAGCGCGTTTGGCAACTCTACGTCGCGCATGTTCTGCTGTTCGTGATTTATATCGCGGCGATCGGCTGGGTCGCCCTGCGCTATAACGATCCCGACATCATCAACGAGTTTAACGTTGCGGGACTGGTCGATAATCCGATCCAGACGCTAACGCAGGGACTTCTGCTGCGGTTCAAGCCGGTCAACCTCGACGTGCTGCCGCTCTATATCGTGCTGATGGGATTTTTCCCGCCGGTGTTGTGGTTGATGCTGCGCAAGCCCGACCTCGTCATGCTGGCGTCGCTTGCGCTGTATTTTGCCGCGCGGCAGTTCAGCTGGAATTTCTCGTCCTATCCGGCGGGCAGCTGGTATTTCAACCCATACACCTGGCAGTTGCTGTTCGTGTTCGGGGCATGGTTCGCACTTGGTGGCGCCAAAGAATCGCAATCCATTATCAAATCCCGATGGCTGTTGATTGCGGGATCGGTCTATCTGTTCTTCGCGCTGGTGATGACGATGGCCGGCCGCTTCGAGGCCTTCGGTGACCTGCTTCCGAAATTGCTGTATGACGCGTTCAACCCGAACGATAAGACATTTCTCGCCCCTTACCGCGTTCTGCATTTCGTTGTGATCGCGTTTTTCGTGACGCGGTTCGTGCGCAAGGACTGGCCGGGACTTGAATGGAAAATCTTCGACCCGCTCATCAAATGCGGTCAGCAATCGTTGCAGGTGTTCTGCGTAGGCGTTTTCCTTTCATTCGTCGCGCACTTCATTCTGCTGCTGAGCTGGGGCCCGATCTGGGCGCAACTCGGCGTCAGCATCGGCGGGATCGCGATCCTGACGGGCGTAGCGTATTACGGCAACTGGTCCAAAAAGCAGGACAAGCCGACGGCGCGTCCCGTGCTACCGGCTCCAGCCATGAAGCCAGCCGGGGCGTCGGGCAACTGATCGCGACGGCAAATTTGGAGCCGATGCGTTTTCACACGCATTAAATTCCGATCGGTTTT
>JBBRGE010000309.1:0-3330 GCA_038241045.1 Hyphomicrobiales bacterium
AGAAGAAGCTGTTCTTCAACCTGCGCAAGGCCAAGAGCAAGATCTCGGCGCTCGAAGAGGGTGATATGCACCCCGATCACGTCAAGACCATTGCGACGCGGCTCGGCGTCACCGAGCAGGACGTTGTCGAGATGAACCGCCGCCTCGGCGGCGACGCATCGCTCAATGCACCGATCCGCGATGACGGCGAACCCGGCGAATGGCAGGACTGGCTGGTCGATAACTCGCCCAATCAGGAAGCCATTCTGGCCGAGCACGAGGAGTTCGATCATCGCCGCAACGCGCTGACCGGCGCGATGGGCGTGCTCAACCCGCGCGAACGCCGTATCTTCGAGGCACGTCGTCTGGCCGAAGACCCGATGACG
The DNA here is from genome assembly GCA_038241045.1 of Hyphomicrobiales bacterium. Lineage (GTDB taxonomy): Bacteria > Pseudomonadota > Alphaproteobacteria > Rhizobiales > Xanthobacteraceae > Afipia. The sequence goes on from JBBRGE010000309.1 coordinate 366, forward strand.
CTGGAAGATCTTGCAGCCGAATTCGGCGTCTCGCGCGAGCGCGTCCGGCAAATCGAAGTCCGCGCGTTCGAGAAGGTGCAGTCGGCGGTGAAGACCACGATTGCGCGCGCCGAACAGGCGACGATGGAAGCCGCGCTGTAACTTTTTGCACAGTGACTGACGGAGAAGCCGGCCTTTATCAGGCTGGCTTTTTTGTTGGGTGCAGACGCGCTTCTTACCGTTGCGTGGCCAACTTAAGTCGCCGCTGAACGATGTTTTTGAAAAACGTGCGACTTCAAGAAAAGATCCGCGAAAAAAGAAATTCTAAAATTCTAAAAATGCCGAGGATTGTGAAGGCAATGAGGCCCTAGACAACTGCGTTCACGAACCAGCTAATAGCTACACCCACGAAGACGGAACTGCCTACCGCCCCCCAGAACAAGTACGCCGCGCTGATGCCCGGGACTTGCAACATAAACCAGTCGCTAGTCCCGTCCATCATCGATGGCATAGCGATGAAAACCGACGAGATGAGAAAGCCAATTCCCATTGAGATGATAAAAATTCTTTTCATGGTCTGCGCGTTTCCCGTCGCTGTATCCTGTTATTTTCCTGTTCAATCACGAGTATTCTGAGAAACCCCTCAATAATATTCCCGAAAATAATCCGCCAGCGAATCGTCCTCGATATCGGACATGTCGCTCAACAGCGCGCTCGCCTGTGTGCGATAATTTGCGGGCACATTGTCCACGCGCGGCACAGGATTGGCGACGATGCTGCGATAGGATGCAAGATTGTCGGTAGTGCCGATGAAAATGCAGACGCAGATTTTCGGATCGGCAAACAGGTAATGCAAGCCGCTAGCGGACTTGTGCGCGACCATGCGATGCATCGGCAGCCTGTCCATGACTTGTCTGTCAGCAGCATCCGTCGCGAATTTGATCCTGAAGCCGGCCGAGCGCAGATAGAAATCGTTGGTGTCGAGAAACGGCTTGTCGAGTGTGGTCTGTTGCGCCGAAAGCGGCGTTATCAATGCGACCATCAGCGCCATTGTCGAAAACACCCCACGCGCCTTCATGCCACCGGCAAATACCGAAAATAAATTCATGACGTCCCTTCGACAGATTCCAAACTAAAATTCAAAAGCAACACTTGACGCATTTAGGCCACACGCTAGCGCTTGTGGCCGCATATGCGTCACCGATCCATATCACGAACAATATCCCGAAGAACTTCCGGTGACGACGTATCGCGATTTTTCACATCGGCGTCAGTCATGTGGATTTCACCTCCACGACTCACAACCGCCCCATTGCGGCACGATGGTCCAAAGGCAATTCAACGGGACACATCACATGATAAAACGCCCACCGGAATCGTTCGACGCCGAGATCGTCGCCACGCTGCGCGAAGTGCTGAACATCGCGGTCGCGCACATCGCGGAAGAAAATCGCACGCCCGCAACCAAAGCGAAAATGGCGGAGACGATCGTGCGCGAAGCTGCCGAGGGCGTGACGGATGCGGGCGATCTCGTCTCTAGCGCGGTGCGCGCGGGGGAAATTCCGGCGGCGTGAGATTTCTTGAACTGAAGTAAGCTATGTCGTCCCCGCGAAGGCGGGGACGACGACGCGATTAACGCGCGTCAGCCCGCAGCTCGTTTCGGCGCAGCATCGTCGGCGATGCGCGGCGCTTTCGTTGCAAACTGCTCATCCTGCGGCTTGGCCTGCAGCTTACCATGCGCCTTGGCGTAATCGATCACTTCCGCCATCAATCGCAGGCCCATCGGCGCCAGTGCACGTTCCCATAATTCTCGCGCTGTCTCGCCTTTCTTGACGAAGCACCATTCCTGCGCGGCGATCGCACCGGCATCCATTTTGTCGGCCAGATGATAGATTGTGCCGCCGGCAATCGTATCGCCTTCGCGGATGGTCCATTCGATCGCCGCGATGCCGCGATGCCGCGGCAGCAGCGAGGGATGATAGCCGATGCCGCCATGCTTTGCGGCGGCCAGCGCTTCTTTGGTCACGCGCGCGTGGCTGTGCGCGGTGATAATCAAGTCCGTGCCCGGCGCGATCTCATTGGCCTCGATGGTCTTCGGCGACGCCTGAACCGTCACCTCGATTTTTGCCGCGTGCGCGGCCGCCGCGAGCCTGTCCTCGCCATCGGCGACGACCACGCGCACGATATCGACACCATGCGCGCGCAACATGTTGAATGTCTCGACGCCAAAATGGCGCGACCCTGCTAGTGTGATTTTCATTGTGTTCCTGCCCTGATAATTTTTTTGGTCGCGAATTTTTATTGACCCCAAGCCTTACTGACCCCAAGCGGTGAAAGCTTCGTTGAATGCACGCTCGCCCGGCGCGCCTTTCTCTATGGCAATGATGGCGCGGCGCTGATTGGCATACACCACCGGAATATCGAACCAGGAGCGCTCCTTCAGAAGCTGCATGTTGCGCGCCTTGTCGGCCTCGACATTCGACAGGCCGACGAGAAAGAAACCATCGGTGACTTTAACCGCAAGCCCCGCGAGCGGCGTGCCGCGCGACTGCTCGTTGGATTTCATAAGTACGCCTGGCACGTTGGTGATGGTGGTGCCGAAGTCCGGCGGCAGCACGAATGTCAGTTCGGCGGTGTGGCTGGCTGGGAGCGATGCGTCGGCATTCCTGCGGACCGACAGCGACATCTTGATCTTGCGTTCCGGAATATCGATGTCCGCGCGCACGCCGATGTCCGCAGGCTGGCCGGCTGGCACCTTGACGGCTTCGGTGCGCCAAATCACCGAGCCGACATATTGCTTGCCCTGCGGCGAGTTCGGATCTTCATCGTAAAGCACGACGCGCTGGGCGACGGGTGCCACCGGCTGACCCGCCTGACCGACGCGGTCGGTGATCTTCGGGCGCACGCCAGACGCGTCCTTCGCCGTATCGTCGAGCTGCGCTGCCGGCTTCATCACCGCGCGCGCGAATTGATAGACCTTCGGCCC
>JBBRGE010000310.1:0-3328 GCA_038241045.1 Hyphomicrobiales bacterium
GCTGGTGATGGTCAGGACGAATTTCTGAAAGTTCATCGGCCGCTATTTCCGCATCAGGACGCGGGCTTCCCGGTAGAGATGGGAAAAGCAGATCACCAGCGAACTCACCAGCACGAACGTGGCGAAGCTGTCGTAATCGGCGGCCGTCAGCGGATTGAACTCGAAGTGCGGCGGCATGAACGCCCACCACACGGTCGGGATCGCGAGCAGCGCCGCAAAGGTGCCGGCCGGCGCGCCGCCGAGCAGGCTCACGATCAGGATCGCGGGGATGAAGCCCGCGAAATAGGGCGTCGTGCCGAATGACGCGATGATCTCCTGCATGGTCGCCGCAAACACCACCGCCGCGGCAGCGGCCGCGAAGGCGGACAGTGACCAAGGCTGCAGCCTCGGCAGGTAATTGGACCGGTTGCGCATCAAATTGCCCCCGCAAATTCGGATGCTGGAGGCGGCAGGCTATCGAAGCGGGAACACAATTAAAAGCCCGCGCCGGGCAGGCCCATGTTTTCGACCCGGCCGTTGCCGGCACGGATTGACGTATTGTTCATGATTTGTTCTTATGCTGACCTTCCCAGACCGGAGGTTGGAAATGGACAATCGAATTAACGAGATCCGCAAGGAAATCAGGCTGCTGCGTACGACGATGCTTGAGGCCGAGGCTTCCATGCGCGACCAGATCCAGCATGACCAAGACTGCTCGGAAACGGCGCTCGGTCTCCTCGCGATGCGCGGCGTGATGTCCGGATTGGCGCAAGAGCGGGGCAGGCTGGGGGACCGCGAGACGATCGGGGTAGAGCGTGTGTTGGTGCAACGGCGGCCTTATGCGCGGAAGGCACCCATCGCTCGTCCGGTAAAGCGGCAAAGCGTGTCGGCCAAGAAGCGGGTCCGATGAACTGCGGATGATGAAGCTGCTTGCAGAACCGCTCAAACGCCGTTCTACGGTTCGCCAGCAAGCGGGAGGTGCGATAGCGCGGCGGAAGGTTCGCAAGGAGGCACGACGCGGTGGTTTCAATCCGCCGAACCAGAGGTGTTTGAAAAAGCGGTTGATTCATCGAAGCGAATGGTGGGCGGCGCGCACCCGTAAAGATGGTCCGTTCGATTGTGGGATCCATCGTGTGCGGATTTACCCAGCCGAGCGTCACTTCGTTACGAAAAAGAAATCCTCCTTGCCTGGCAACGAGCCGTATGTGTACGGCTCCTGTCGTCCGGCAGTCGCTTCCATCACGTCATCGCGCACCAGCCGGAACAGTTTGTTTATCTCGACCCCCGGCGTTGCCAGTCGTTGAACGACGGCAACCGCAAAGGGGGAATTGCTGCCTTCGCCGTCCAGCGCAACCTGCCCATCCTTGGCGGCAAACACGACCAATGTAGCGCCTGCAACCTTCACTTCGGCGAGCCCGCGTCCGTTGGTGGAGCGTGACGCGATCCTGCCGCCGGTTGTGGAGCCATTTTCCGCGATCATGTCGGGCGTTTCGGTCTTTCGCGGCTTGAACGGATTGTCTCTGCACGCATCAAGCATAATAAGCTTGATCTTTTTGGCCGAGTTTGCAGCGCGCAGAACCTGATTAAGTGGAACGGCCTCGAATTCTATGTCGCGGTCCACCGCAAGCTTCGCGTCGACCGGTATTAGATAATTGATGCCGCTGACTTCAATTCCGTGGCCGGCGTAGTAGACCATCGCCCAATCAGAACTCTCAGCCTCGTTGGCGAACGAGCGTAGTGCGTCTATCAGAGCTTCGCGCGTCGCGTCGTTGGTGAGCGTGACATTATCAAAGCCAATGTTTCGAAGAGACGATGCAATCGCACTTGCGTCGTTTTCGGGATTGGTGAGCGCGCCAACCGCTCTGTACCTTGAGTTACCGATCACCAGAGCGACGCGACGACCTTGTTTCGAGCTGATTTTCGGCGACGCGATCTGTAATACTGCGTTCGAGGTTGGAATTGTGGTCGGGGATGTGACCTTTGCGGGCGCGGGCCCGATGGTTGGCTGAATTGCGCCGGAATCAAGCGCGGCAAGGCGCACTTGCGCGGTCTCCAGCGACGATCGGTTTATGTCTGATCTGTTTTGCGACTTTGACGTGACGGCATTTACAAAGTTCGCTCGCGCCTGGTCGTAGTCACCGATCTTTTCGAACGTCAATCCGCGACCCGTAAATGCCGAGATATCCCTCGGGTCCAAACGAAGCGCGGCTTCATAATCATTGAGCGCTTTGTTGAAGTCGCCCTTGTATCGAAAGGTGTCGCCGCGCAGGACATAAATCGTCGAATCTTTCTTGTCCAATTTCAGGGCGATATCCTGATCTGAAATGGCGCGATCCAGATCTCCCTTGAGTCGCCAAATCTCGCCTCGATTAGAATATGCTTTTGCGTGCTGCGGATTCAGCCGGATGGACTCGTTATCATCCGCCAGCGCGCGATCGTAGTCTCCCAGATCGCGCCATAACAGTGCGCGATTGTTGTAAACGATAGGCAACTTTGGAGAAATTCGGATGGCTTCGTCGTAGTCGGCAAAGGCACGATCGAAATCACGCTTCTCGCGCCATGCGCTGGCTCGATTCCCATATGGGCTGGAATACTTTGCATCGATGGACAGCGCGGCATTGAAATCGGCGATGGCACGGTCTGGCTCGCCCTTGTTTTTCCAGGCGAGGCCGCGGTTGTTGAAGGCAAATTTGTATTTGGGCTCTATGCGAATGGCCTCGCTGCAATCGGCGATGGCCCGGTCGTGGTCTCCGTCATTGCCATAGGCCAGGCAACGGTTGTTGTAGACAACAGCCATAATTGAGGGTTTTAAGTTTCCTGCCTTTAAAAGACGGGTGCATCCGGTTATCTGACGCGGTGCATCTGACGTTTGCTCGCAGTCTTTTGCGTCTTTGACGTTTATGGCGAATGCTGGCGATCCCGCAAAAATAAGCCCCGCCGTTACAGTCCCGATCAACGCACCTCCCCGGAAGAGTGTGAAAAATGAAGCGCACCCCAACAATTTCATAGCACCCCCGCCAGCGCCGCAATGTCGGCATCTTGCATGGCGGTCCAACAATAGGTCAAGCCGCCGGTCTCGCTTCACCTGCAACCAGGGCGCGCACGAGACTTGGAGAGTGAACAGGGAGAAACTGCACGTGCAGCGCGCGGGTCAGGTCTCGCTGCGAGCTCAATAGGCAGCGTCTTGTCGTTTGATTTTATGGGGCCGAATGGTGGGCGCACAAGGGATCGAACCTTGGACCTCTCCCGTGTGAAGGGAACGCTCTCCCGCTGAGCTATGCGCCCGGGAATTTGGGCCCGAAATGGGGCCGTCAGAGCCCGCGATTTACGTTTTGCGGGCCCATGGTGT
>JBBRGE010000311.1:0-3316 GCA_038241045.1 Hyphomicrobiales bacterium
ATTGTCACCACCGAACGGGCTCTTTTTGGCCGCCGCCGCTTTCAATTCCGGCATTATACGTTTGACGGTTGCCTGACCGTAGCCCGTCCCCACGATGCCGACATAGGCTAGATGATCGCCGCTCGGCACGCCGACCATCAATGATCGAAATCGCCCTGCGTTGCTTTTCCAGCCGCCGATGACGACCTCATGGCCCGCGCGGCATTTCGCCTTGGTCCAGTTCTGCGATCGACCCGACCGATAGGGCGCGCTGTCCTTCTTCGACACGATGCCTTCAAGTGACATCTTGCAGGCCGACTGCAGGATCGCGTCACCGCCGGTCGTGAAGTGATCGACGTAGCGAATAACGCTATCGTCGCCTTTACGTTTGACTTTTAGTAGGGCGTTGAGACGCCGCTTGCGTTCAGATAGTGGGAGCTTTCGTAAGTCTTTGCCTTCGGCAAACAAAAGATCGAATGCATAGAAAATCAGATTGTCCGTATCGTCATCGGACAGGGCCGCCTGCAAAGACGAGAAGTTCGGATGACCGGCATGATCAAGAGCGACAATCTCGCCGTCAATGATCGCGTCTGAAAGCTTGCCTGATTCCTTCGCGATGGCTAAGAATTTCTCGGTCCAGTCGAGCCCCTTGCGCGTTCGCAGCACGACTTCGTTGGACTCAATTCGCATCTGCACGCGGTAGCCGTCGAATTTGATTTCATGCACCCAGCCGGCGACGCCAGGTGGCCGGTCGACTGATGTGCAGAGTTGCGGCTCAACGAAATCCGGCATCGCCCGCTGCTGCGTCAAGGCCAAACGTTTGGATGCTGGCCTGTTTGTCGATACTGCGACGTTGGACTTATTTATGAGTTTTGGCGCGGTCGGCTTTTTGCCGCGCGCTTCGGCGGCGAGGCCCTTGTTCGAATCCCACACGGCATCTGCCGCATTCGTTTTGCGCGTCATGAAAGGCGTGGGCTTTTTCCCTTTGCCGGACGCGATCTGACCCATCGTGCGGCCAGATGCGACCGAATAGTCGTGTTCTTGAATGTCATTCTTTTTGCCCTCTTTCGCGTAACCGTCGCGATGCTTGATCAGCAACCAATTGGTGCGCTTGCCGCCGGCTCGGTCGTTCTTCATGCGTACCAGAACAAATTCGCCGTGCAGCTTTTCTCCCTCAAGCGCGAATTTTAGATCGCCTTTCTTTAATCCCCTCTCGGGATCGTCACCAAGCCAGTATCCGCGATCCCACAGCATCACAGTGCCGCCGCCATACTGGCCTTTAGGAATGGTGCCTTCAAAATCACCGTAGTCCAGCGGATGGTCCTCGACCTCAACGGCGAGGCGTTTGTCTTTGGGATCGAGCGATGCCCCCCGCGTCACGGCCCATGATTTGAACACGCCGCCAAACTCCAGCCGTAGGTCGTAATGCAGCCGCGTCGCGTCATGTTTCTGAATAACGAACCGTCGCAACTTGGTGGCTGCTACCGCGGTCTTGCCGCTCGGTTCAGCGGTTTTAGTGAAATCGCGTTTTGTCCGGTACAGTTTTAGCTTTTTGAGCGCCACAGAATGTCTCCACCTAGCCTGCTAAACGCACGCGACAATATTCGCCCGAAGGAACAAAAACCCCAAATGACCGTTGGGGTTCCATTATCGGTGCGAGTTGAGTTGGGAGATTTCAAATGCTGCCGCGCGCTTACTGGAAAGGTTCTTTGAAACTGTCGCTGGTCACTTGTCCGGTGGCGCTTTATCCAGCTTCAACGACGGTCGAGCGTACACGGTTTCACATGATAAACACGGAGACCGGCAATCGGCTCAAGCAGCAGATGGTTGATTCCGAAACCGGCGAAGTTGTTGAGAAAGAGCAGAAGGGCCGGGGTTATGAGGTCAACAAGGGCGAGTATGTGCCCATAGAGAAAGAAGAACTCGAGGCCGTCCAGATCGAAAGCAATCATACCATCGACATCGATAATTTCGTGCCGCGCGATGAGATCGACAAGCGCTACCTCGATCATCCGTACTACGTCGTTCCGGACGGCAAGAACGGCGCAGATGCATTCGCGGTGATCCGCGACGCAATGAAGGATAAGGATCGGGTGGCGCTAGCGCGGATCGTGCTGTCGAACCGCGAACGCGTCGTTGCCATTGAGCCGTTAGGCAAAGGGTTTCTTGCCACAACATTGCGCTATGACTATGAGGTGCGCGACGAGAAAGACTTCTTCGCTGACATTAAGACACCTAAAGTTTCAAAAGATATGGTCGAACTCGCGTCGCATATTCTCGACACGAAAGCCGCTCACTTCGAACCGAAGAAATTCGAGGATGAATACGAGAATGCTCTGAAAGCGCTCGTTAAGCGCAAGGCGTCTGGCAAGACCATAAAGTTGGCGGAAAAGCCGGAGAAGGCCGACAATGTCATCGATCTGATGGCAGCGTTGAAGCAGAGCTTAAAGGGCAGGGCGGCGACTGCTCGGGCGCCACGCGTGATAGCATCCCGACCTGCTAAAAAATCCAGCCGATCTTCTGCGAGACATCGAAAAGCAAGTTAGTTGAGTGGAGAGTTATATGGGTATCGATAGACATGAGGTTGAGCATCGTAATTGGCGTCCCGCCGCATCGAAAAGCACGAACGAATTTGATCCGGAATTCGTCGAGCAACTCGACGCGTCGATTGTACCCGAAAACGGCGACGTCAAACGTCCAAGAATCAACTCCAAACGAGCCAAGCGTGAGTGCCCGAATCCCAAGCTGGCGTCGCGCTCCTGAAATCCTGTACGAGTGCGTGCGATTCTTAGGTTTCCGGCAGCCAGAGACCGACAATTGCGACGACAGAAACAATCGACAAGAACACGCTCATCGCCAGCAGAAGCGAATTGCTGATACGTGGCACGTCCGGATAGGGGCGTGTCGCACCGGAATTTTTGATGCGCCATACCGCGCCCATGAAACAGAACACGCTAAAGATGATCAAGGCGCTGCTGTCGACCATGATAATCCAGTGAGGCATCAAGCCGGCTAGCGCACTTTTTGCGCCCGCGCCGCTCGCCAGCGCGAAAAGCCCGGTCCGTATCCAGGCGCTGTAGGTTCGCTCCGCCGCAAGGGCCGTGCGATTTGAAGCGAGTTCCGTGCGCCTATCAGCGCTGTCTTCGATGCGCGCGGAACTCTCCTTTAATTTCACTGCACTGTCGGCGACCTTTTTGCTTTGCTTTTCGATAGCGCCTTCGGTCGGTGTCTTCCCCACGGCGATCCCCAATTCTATTTGCATTGCGAAATGACTTGATACGCGACAACTAGTTCCGTCAACGGCAAGGAGATAGTTTACAATGCAAGACGCAATAGC
>JBBRGE010000312.1:0-3295 GCA_038241045.1 Hyphomicrobiales bacterium
CGGCGACATCCGTAATCTGAGTGATCTTCAGTCGGCGATTGCGGACGCTAAACCTGACATCGTGATCCACATGGCCGCGCAATCGCTGGTGCGCTTGTCATATGTCGAGCCGGTCGAGACCTTTGCAACCAACGTGATGGGAACGGTCAATCTGCTCGAAGCTATCCGTCATGTTCCAGGCATTGCGGCGGTTGTCATTGTCACCAGCGACAAATGCTACGAGAACACCGGCTCGCCGAAAGGTTATAGCGAAACTGATCCGATGGGCGGGCATGATCCCTACAGCAGTAGCAAAGGCTGCGCAGAGATCGTAACGGCGGCTTACCGGCGGAGCTTTTCTCAGGATGCAGGCACGGCAATAGCAAGCGCGCGGGCGGGTAATGTGATCGGCGGCGGCGATTGGGCGCGCGATCGTCTAGTGCCGGACATGATACGTGCCTTCATGGCCAAGGAAGTGGTGAAAATTCGCAACCCGGCGGCGGTGCGTCCCTGGCAGCATGTGCTCGATCCGATCATCGGCTATCTCGTGCTGGTGGAGCGTTTGGTGCGCGATGGACGCCAGTTCGCGGAGGGTTGGAATTTCGGACCGGAACGTGAAAGTGCGCAACCGGTCTCGGTTCTGGTCGAGACGCTGGCGCGCAAATGGGGCGATGGCGCGCGATGGGAACGCGATGCGGGAAATCATCCGCATGAAGCGGCATTTCTGGGGCTCGACTGCAGCAAAGCGGAGGCGCTATTGAAGTGGCATCCGCTGATCGGGTTGGACAACGCCCTGCAGCTGTCCACCGATTGGTATCGCGCCTTCCATAAGGGTTTAAACATGCGCGACGTGACGCTGCAACAAATCCGTACCGTCGCCGAGTTGGCCAACCAACCTCTGCATTCGTCGTAGCGATCATATAGTCAGATAACGTTGCGGGCGATGGTAGATCGCTCCAGCCAAAAAATTTCGACAGGAGAAAATGTTGCCGGCTTCAACTTTAGAAATCAAATCGTGCGAAGTATGCGGCAACGCCAAGCTTCGACCGGCAATCGATCTCGGCCTGCATCCGATGTGCGACGACCTCGTTCCGTTGGGCAATGATTACGTCTGCAAGGAATATCCGATCGACATCTTGTTCTGCGACGTTTGCCGAACTGCGCATCAGCGCTTCCAAATTCCCAAACGCGAATTGTTTCCAACGACTTATCACTATCGCTCGCGCCACACCGCCGACGTTCTGAACGGCATGAAGGAATTGGTCGCAGCATGCGAAACGACGCTTGGCGACCTTAAAGACAAGAAAGTCCTTGATGTCGGCTGCAACGATGGAAGTTTGCTGTCGTTTTTCGTTGAGCGCGGAGCGATCCCATTCGGTGTCGAGCCCACAGGTGCAGCTGCAGATGCAGCGGCGCGTGGATACACAATCATTAATGATTTTTTCTCCGAAGGTGTCGCCGAGAAATTCGTCAAGGCGCATGGGCAGCCCGACATTATTACATTCACGAATGTCTTCGCCCATATTGAAGATCTGCACGCGGTCATCCGCGCATTGAAGATCGCTGCCCATCCTAAGACCGCGATCGTGGTTGAAAATCATTATCTGGGTGCGATTCTAGATAAAAACCAGTTCGATACTTTTTATCATGAGCATCCGCGAACCTACAGCTTAACGTCATTCGTCCACATCGCGAAATCGCTCGGCATGCAGATCGTTGTCGCGGAATTTCCCAAGCGATATGGCGGCAATGTGAGAGTCATGTTACGTGCCGGAGCGAACTCCGCGACCGTTCAGAGCAAGCTGCGTGATATCGATGCGACAGAGAAGCCGTTCGGTGAGCGGCTCGATCAACTCGCAGCCAAAGTCGCAATATGGAAATCCAACAAGCTCGATCAACTGAATGCAGAAATCGCGCGTCATGGACCGCTCGCGGCGAAGGCGTTTCCGGGCCGCGCGGCAATTCCGATCAAGATGCTCGGGCTTTCCACTGCTCACGTGTCTGCAGCTTATGAAAAGCCGACGTCGGCAAAGGTCGACAACTATATTCCCGGAACGCGCATTCCCATCAAATCGGACGACGACTTTAATATCTCAGGCAAAGCGCCCTTGATTAACATGGCGTGGCACATCGCGGATGAAATCGGTCCTTACTTGCGGCAACGCGGATTCACCGGGCCGATCATTGACGTCATTGCGCCGGATGATTTTGTTGAATGGAAAAAATAACGGATTTCTTCGAAAAACGGGCGGCAGCGCACGCCGGAGATTGGCAGTCGGCCATGAAGAAGATGAAGAATTTGATCTGGTGGAACAGGCTAGCATTTTTTCTATTGCTTATCGGCGCGATCCTGCTGGCTATTGCGCTCACACTTCAGCCGAAAATCTCTGACGATTTGTATATCCTCTGGGGGTTTCAAAAAAGCCCGACGACAGTGGGCTGGCTTTTAAAAGTATATAATGAGCTGACGGGGCGCGTCTGGATCATCCTGCTCACAACTTTTATATCGCCTCACCCGATTCTAGAGACGGTCTATCGCGCGTTGATCGTCGTGCAGATTGCGCTTCTGGGAGCGCTAGCATGGTATTGCGCGCTCGGTCGCGGCGCATGGAATCGCTCGCGAGATAATTTGCAGGCGATCGCGATTTTCGGAACACTGCTTTGGTTTGCATTACCCGATCGAGCTCAGACAGTCACTTGGCTGGTTGGGAATTATGCCTATCTGGTGCCTGCGCTATTTGGTCTCGCTTTTATAGCGTGGTTCGAGCATTCAACAGTCGCGGTTGGCAGTGAGGGTCACGCCTCGCGTCCAGCATCATCCGGCGTTGCCTCGTTTGTATTGTCATTTCTTTTGGGGTTTTGCGCCGGCATATCGCACGAGCAAGTAGTTGCAACCAGCGCGACGTATTTAGCACTTGTCGCATTTCCGTTCAGTCGCCGCCTCCTGCTTGAACGTCAAATGATTCCGCCGAAAATCTGGATTGGCGCGTTCGGGCTTTTATTGGGCGCTGCGATACTGGTGAGCGCTCCCAGCAACTTTGCGCGGATGGCTTATTTCGCCGCGCCAAGTCTGAAAGAGGTGATCGAACGGATGGTTCTTTTTCTGTCGGGGGCTTATTTCGACATGGGAACTGAGACGATCGGAAAATATATTTGGATGGGCGCACTTGTGATTACGCTTTTGTTTTTCAATCGCGGCGCGAACAAGCAGGAGATCGTGGCTGGGCTCAAGCGAGGCGTTTTCTGGCTGATAGTTTCACTGGTGAGTCTGCTTGCGATGGCACCCGCAACGAATTTTATTTCAACACGAACTGCT
>JBBRGE010000313.1:0-3293 GCA_038241045.1 Hyphomicrobiales bacterium
GCGGCCGCGCGATATGCCCGCCCGCAGGAAACGGCGCGCCGGACTGCAAGATAGCCTCTGAAAATCTGTGCAAGGAAAAGGGTTTCAAAGAGGGGCGAAGCATCGACATTGAGACGTCGCAAAAATGCTCCGCCAGTTCCTATTTGTCCGGCGGGGGTGCCTGCCGGACTGAAAATTTCGTCACCCGCGCCGTCTGTCAGTAAGCGCAGCCTCTTTCCTCCGCTCCGCGCACCTCGTATGACCGCAGCACAATTGCCTTGGCATGTGGCGTGCCGCAACGTTCGCCATGCGGAATTCGCAAAGAGGACTGCCGTAAATGTCGATGCCTGCTCTTTTCAAGAATCGTCTTTCAATTCCGGCGATCGGTTCGCCGCTTTTCATCGTGTCCGGTCCCGACCTCGTTATCGCGCAATGCAAGGCGGGAATTGTCGGATCGTTTCCGTCGTTGAATGCGCGCCCGGCAACAATGCTCGATGAATGGTTGCATCGGATCAAGGAAGAACTGGCCGCGCATGACAAAGCGGATCCTGATCGACTATCATCACCGTTCGCCGTCAACCAGATCGTCCACAAATCCAACAATCGTCTGGATCAGGACATGGCGGTTTGCGAGAAACACAAAGTGCCGATGGTCATTACGTCGCTCGGCGCGCGCGAGGAATTGAACCAGGCCGTGCATGGTTGGGGCGGCATTGTCTTTCACGACGTCATCAATCAGAAATTTGCCCACAAGGCCGTCGAAAAAGGTGCCGATGGACTGGTGCTGGTTGCCGCCGGTGCGGGCGGACATGCTGGCGCGCTGTCACCGTTCGCGTTCGTCGCAGAAACTCGGCAGTGGTTCGACGGGCCGATTGCGCTGTCAGGCGCAATGGGTCACGGCCGCGCCATTCGCGCCGCGCGCGTTCTCGGCGCGGACTTCGCCTATATCGGCTCCGCCTTCATCGCGACCAATGAGGCCAACGCGCCGGAGAATTACAAAGAAATGGTCGCGGCCTCGAATGCGGAAGACATCGTCTATTCCAATCTCTTTACCGGCGTTCACGGCAATTATCTCAAGCCATCGATTGTCGCAGCCGGGATGGACCCCGACAATCTGCCGATCTCAGATCCGTCGAAGATGAATTTCGGGACTGACGCCAGCGGCGAGCGTAACAAGCCGAAGGCTTGGAAGGAAATCTGGGGCAGCGGGCAGGGCATCGGCAGCATCGACAAGGTGATGCCAGTTGCCGAGATGGTCGCACGTTTGAAGAAAGAATACGAAGCCGCGATCGACGCCCCGCTTTGAGTTCTTCAAACTCATTACAGGAAGCGATTTTTAGAATGGAAGCCGTTTTTCGCGTTGAGGGGAAAAATGTCTTTACGACGGAGCATGCCGCAGGGCCATGGGATCCCGGCATGCAGCACGGCGGCGCGCCGTCGTCGCTGATCGTCTGGGCTGCGGAGCAAATTCCGACAGCGCAGCCGATGCGCATCGCGCGGCTGACGGTTGATTTAATGCGACCGGTGCCGGTCGCGCCACTGACAATAGAGACTGGAATTCTGCGCGAGGGCCGAAAGATTCAACTTTGTGGCATCCAGCTTTTTGCCGAAGGCGTCGAAGTCGTTCGTGCCACGGTGTTGAAGATCAGGGCTCAAGCAGTCACTTTGCCAGATGTCACTGCCGAAGAACCCATCGACGTTCCATTACAGCGAGATGGTCAACTTCAACCGCCTTATGGCAATAACAACTTTCACGCATGCACTACGCTGCGCGCTGTTCGCGGCAGTTTTCTGACACCGGGGCCGGCAGCAATCTGGTTTCGCGGCGACCGGCTCATCGTCGAAGGTTCGCCGATCTCGCAGGTGATGCGGGTTGCGTTGGCCGCCGATTTTTCCAACGGTGTTGGTTCGGTGCTCGATTTCAAGAAATGGTTATTCATCAACGCCGATCTGACAGTGACAATGGCGCGCGAGCCGGTCGGCGAATGGATCTTGCTGAATTCGGAGATGACGTTGGGAGAAGACGGTGCGGGTTTGTCGATTTCTCGGCTCGGCGATGAAAAGGGATATTTCGGACGCGCCGTTCAGTGTCTTGTGGTCGAGCCGCGATGACACAGGTTAAGAGATGAAATCGGCAGTTCTACGCGTTCACGCGCCTGGAACAATCGAGCAATACACTCAAATCCGCTTCGTCATAAAACAAGCTATTGGGTAAGGAACTCAGGGTTCATGAATCTCATCCAGCTCATCTACGCGTCGCGCCCGTTCGGGTTTGATAACGCAACGCTAAATGCAATTCTGATTGAGGCGCGCCTCAGCAATCCACGCCACGAGATTACCGGCGCGCTAATTTGTCGTGCGGATCTTTATCTCCAGCTTCTTGAAGGTCCTGACATAGCCATAGATTCTACGTTTGCGCGCATCGCTCGCGATGACAGGCATCTTGAGGTTAAGGTTTTGTATCGGATGCCAGCCGCGAAACGCCTCTTTCCCGAATGGGCGATGCGCGACGATCCGCCAAGATCCTGGATGTGGACGAAACATGAGGTGGCCGATGGTGCCTTATTGCGGGCCTCGCCGGAAGATATTCTAAAAGTATTCGAACGCCTTGTGGCAGAACCGGATTGATTGTCCGCGCATTGTGCCATCGGATCGACAACCGTCACGCAAGCGATGGCCGAAAACCGAGTTACGCTAGTTCTCTGCAACTCGAAATATCCTGTCGGAAATCCTTGGTGCCCTGGCCGGTATCGAACTGAGCCAGTAAGCAACTGAAATAACTGCAATATATCCAGTTCGGTTTCGCAAGTTACCCGAAAAGTTACCCGTAGAAAAAGTAGCCTGCAAACGGAATCGAACCAGACCCAAATCAATCGTAAAGCGAAAAATGTTTAAGCACGCCGTTTCGCATTTCGGCGACGGTCAAAAGCCACATCAAAGATGGTGCGGGCCTTGGGTGCCCTCTCCGCTTTGGTGAATGGCGTCCAGCTCGCGGTTCATCGTAGTGATTGCCGTCCGCAAAACCGGCTGAGAGGTAACCCAGTGGCCGCGATAGCCGATGTCCGCTGTTGGCCGTTCCCAATGGCCCATCCACTACTGGCCTGTTTTGACCCCGCCTTATATTTTAGTTGACGCTAACTGAAATTCTAGCTGTAATAGTTCCCGTGAGGAACAATAGGAGGGCGCCCATGAGCGCAGGGAAAGCATTGATTGCTATTTCTGCTTTTGGTTTGTTTTTTCAAATTGCCATAACGCCTGCGCTCGCGGTGAGTTGTACCGAGCAGGGAGGCGTCTGCGCGGCGTGGGCTGTCGGC
>JBBRGE010000314.1:0-3293 GCA_038241045.1 Hyphomicrobiales bacterium
AAGCGGTGCAGCCGAGGGCGGCTCACGCGGAATAGTTGCAACGGCTGTCTCGCGCTTGACGCCGAAAGTCTCCCGCGTCGAATCCCGCGAAATTGGAGCCTTCTCTCCGGCGACCGTCTTGAAAATATCCGTCATCCGGTCGCCGAGCGAGGTGATGTCCTGCCGCGAACGTGCAAACCCCTGCCGTCCACGCACCGGGCCGCGACGACGAAAGATGCGCAGGAAATCCACCATGCCGGGTTCGTTCAACTTTCAAAACGGCTTGTCGAAACTAGGCGATATCAGTGGCCGCGATTCGCCAGTTCAGAATCGGATCAGCATGAATGACGCGATGCGAATTGCCCAGCGACACGACGATAGCTGCGCTGGATTGCGCGACGGCGTCCCCGTTATTTCGCAGCGGGTGATACAGGGTGAGAGGAAAAGGTTCAACCTCTGGATTGGCCAAGGGTTGAAAACTAGTTGAGTTTCAACGGCTTACCTGGTGCTTGCGCAGCGGGGGCGGGTGTGTTCGGACTTCCGGCGGGCGCCGATCCGGGAGCCGGCGTCGACTGGAAAACCCCCTGGACGCGGTTGGTGCTCGACTCGACCCTGGAGACGCCGGTCGTCATATCGACGATCAGCCGGTCGCCGCGCAGCACGTTCTTGTCTTTGGTCAGCAACACATTGCCGTCCATCGTCACCGTGTTGGCGCGCATGTCGAAAATACCACGGTCACCCGTTACGGTCTGGTCCTTCTGCGTGACGATGACGCCGCCTTTGGCCTCGAGTCGCCGGATCGACGAACTGCCGCCCGGACCCGGCGTCGCCGCCTTGATCGCAGGCTTGCCACCCGAAGCGTCGTTGCCGTCGTAGAACACGACGAGTGTCTTGCAACGCATCGTGGTGTCGCCCTGCACCACCTTGACGTTGCCGCTGAAGGTCGCGGCCTTATCCTTGTCGCGCATCTCGAGCGACGCCGCGTCGATCTGGATCGGCTTGTCGCGATTTTGCGAGAAGCCCTGCATCGCGTTAGGGACGCCGGTCGCGGTCGAGCCTTGCGCGCGTGCCTCGTATGCTGCGAGCGCGATCGCCATGATGGCGCATCCGCAGAGCACGCGATATGCAACGCGCATCGTGCGGCGGTTTGTCGAGCGGGCAAAACCCGAAATCGCAAAATTCGAAATCATCGTGTGACGGCATCCTGCGCAGGCGCGGTCGTATCAGACGCCTGATCCTTCGGCGCAACCGCAGAAACGCCCGTTCCATCGGCTTTAGTTGGCCCGTCTGGAATCAGGATCATCGTCACGCCGCCGTCGAATCTCACCAGTGCGCCGCCTTCGGTGATGCGCAGGCTCTTTGCGTCGAGCGTGCCGTTCAGCAATTTCACCGCGACCGGTTCGTCGGAAGACACGCTGCCAGCACCGAGATCGACGGCGGCTTGGGTGAGCCGCGCCTCATAACCCGTCGTCGATTGCAGGAAAATGTCGTCTTTCAGATCAAGCAGCTGCGTCTTGGAATCGAACAGGCCGTTGCGCGCATCCATCGTCACGCCAGTCTTGTCTTCCATCTGCACTTTGGCGCGCAGCTCGTGCAACTCGACGCTGTTCGGATCGGCGACATCCTGCGTCGCCGACTTCGCCCATAATTCGTAAGGACGCTGATCGGTCGTGAAGCCCGAAAGGTGCGGCGATTCCATCGTGATTTTCGTGCCTTGAATTGCGAGCTTGCTGATGTCGATCGGCAGCTTGGACAAAATTCGAAACGGATTGAACACCGAGGCCGCAACGATCGTCGCCATGGCGGCGACGACGACAGCCGGCACCGCCTTGCGCAGCAGGCGCACGCGACCGCTGTGACGCTTTGCCTTGGCAAATCGTGCGTCGGCGCCCGCCTGATAGTTCTGGCTCTGTATCGAATACAAAGGCCGCTCCGAAACGTCCGTGATGGCTTCCTGGGTGAACTTAATCAATCTGCGGGTTTTTTGCAGCCCGCGATTTCTCAAGGTTCGCCAGACACTTCACCAGATACGGGGCAAAAGGCGGAAAAGTGACAGAAAACTGACCGACTTGGAATCGAATGGCGAGATTGCGACCGAACGGTAAATTCAGGCAAAATCAGGAGTGCGCGAAAATGTCGTCATTGTCCCACCCGCCGAGGTCGAGTTTGGCGCGCGTCGGCAGGAATTCGAAACACGCTTTCGCGAGCCCCTCGCGCCCCTCGCGCACCAGCATCGCATCCAGCTTCTCGCGCAGCGCATGAAGATGCAAAACGTCGGACGCCGCATAGGACAGTTGCGCATCGGTGAGCGTGACAGCGCCCCAGTCGCTCGATTGCTGTTGCTTTGAGAGATCGATGTTCAGAACTTCGCGCACCAGATCTTTCAGACCATGACGGTCGGTGTAGGTGCGGACAAGTTTCGAGACGATTTTGGTGCAATACACAGATGCCGGCATTACACCAAACGCGTTCGACAGCACCGCAAGATCGAAGCGTGCGAAGTGAAAAATCTTGGTGACTTTGGAATCGCCGAGAAGTTTTTTCAAATTCGGCGCGTCTTTATGTCCTGCGGGGATTTGCACCACGTCGGCGGTGCCGTCGCCGTTTGAGAGTTGCACGACGCATAGCCGATCGCGATGCGGATTGAGACCGAGCGTCTCGGTGTCGATCGCCACGGAATCCTTATAGCGCGACAGGTCCGGCAGATCGCCGCGATGCAGGCGGATGGTCATGGGTTTATTGGCCTCGTCGAATCGGGATGGCTTAAACTAACGCGCAAACCCCGGGCAGACGATAGGAGTTAGCGCCGCAAATTGAAGATGAAAAGCAAACAATCCGATAATTCCAGCATAGTATGGCTTGCGGGCCGCGAAATTGATGCGGGTGACTAGCGAAGACTTTCATCTCAAAGGTGCGCGCATGACAATCGAACCACGGCCGCCGCGCTTTGCGGTTCTCATCGATGCCGACAATACGTCGCCTCAAATCGCAGTCGGGCTTTTCGAGGAAGTTGCCAAGTTCGGCGAGGCCAGCGTGCGGCGCATCTACGGCGATTTTTCCGGACCGCAACTCAAATCATGGTCGGACGTATTGCAGCGGCACGCCATCGACCCTTATCAGCAGTTTGCCTACACCAACGGCAAGAACGCTTCCGATATCGCACTTGTCATCGACGCAATGGACCTACTGCACAGCGGACGATTTGACGGATTTTGTCTGGTGTCGTCCGACAGCGATTTCACGCGTCTCGCCTCACGATTGCGCGAACAGGGTGCCGATGTTTATGGCTTCGGCACGCAGAAGACGCCGGAGAG
>JBBRGE010000315.1:0-3277 GCA_038241045.1 Hyphomicrobiales bacterium
GCCGGATAAATGTTTGAAAATCACGACCAGCGGCAGCCTGACGGGCGTGGCGGAGTGCAACGACGTTTCGACGCGCGAGCCCGGCCCGTAGCTGCCGCAGGCATGGGGAGACCGGAGATGGGTATTTTAGCCATGAAACCCGAGCAACATGCGGTCGGTCGGCTTGGTTGGCTCAGGGCTGCAGTCCTAGGTGCGAATGACGGAATTCTTTCGACTTCTAGTCTGATCATCGGTGTTGCTAGTGCGCATGGCACACGTCAAAGCGTGATTGTTGCAGGTGTCGCCGGGCTGGTCGCCGGTGCGATGTCGATGGCATCAGGTGAATACGTCTCGGTCAGTTCGCAAGCCGATTCGGAACAGGCGGATATCGCGCGCGAAAGCAGGGAGCTGGCTGAGAATGCTTCGGGAGAAGCGCGGGAACTGGCCGACAGATATGTCAAGCGCGGGCTGGACGGCAGTTTGGCACGGACGGTCGCCGAGCAATTGATGGCTCACGATGCGCTGGGTGCGCACACCCGCGATGAACTTGGGATCTCCGATCTGACCGCGGCGCGGCCAATCCAGGCGGCTTTTGCCTCCGCGGCGGCATTTTCGGTCGGCGGGTTACCTCCGTTGTTAATAGCCATTGTGGCACCGGCGGGATTCGAAACCGTAACCATATCGGTTGCATCCATGGTGCTTCTGGTTCTGCTCGGCGCAATCGGGGCGGGGGCGGGTGGCGCCAACATGATGAAGGCCGCGGTCCGCGTTGCCTTCTGGGGGGCGCTTGCGATGGCGATTACCGCCGGCATCGGTGCGCTGTTTGGCACGCATGTCTAACGTGGCAGGAAATCCTATCCTAACCGATCGGTGCGGCCGCGATTTCTCTCGCGCAAAAATAATACCAAACTGACAACCCACAGCAATGAAATAGCCAACAGCGCCCATTTGAAATCCGAGTCGATCGCGAAATTGATGGCCGCCATCCAGCCGATAGAAGCAGTGCCTCCTATTAAAACTCCGATCGCGGCAGCCGAACTACCCGCCCGAAATGACGTCCCGGCCAAAGTGACGATTAGAGTTCCGGTCGCCAGCACGTAGCCGCCTAGCGGATATCCTCCGGCAGCAGAGGCGGGCGCAGCAACAAAAAGTAAGATCCCGTCGCTACCAAAGCCAGCCCGGCCGCCGCCAGAATGATCGATGAGAGGGGCCAGTGTGCGATCCTTGGGGCCATAGGAGGTCAATGCCAACGCAAGGCGAAAAATTGTACAAAGTGTGTACCACCTCCAGTCATGCGTTCAAGTCCGGCGACGAGTCCATCGAGTCCGCCGGCATTCTTGGCCAACGATCCCGAAAGCATTCCAAAGATGCTGCAGACAAAAGTGGTCCAAGGCTTCGAGAATGCCGACATCGACCATACACCGTTACGCGCCATGGACGGTCTGGAGGCGGATTATCAGCTTGTCATCGACGTGAGGAATTTCCAGGTTAAATCAGATCCCGACACGATGGCGGAAATCGGCCTTTCGGCGCGGATACTTGCCAAGGAACGACACGTCGTTGATCCCGCATATTCGCGCGGAGCCGAAAGATCGAAACGCTCGATCCTCCCTCGGCGGTCGCGGCTTTCAACGACGCGTTCAAGAGTATCGCAACTGAGCTGAATCACCTGGACCGTAGCTGCGTTGTAGTGCTGTAATCAAGAGGCTGACTTGTTGATGGCGCGATTGCTCGACAGAAACTTGATGTTTCCGGATGCCGTCGTAATCGCCGCGCAGCTGAGAACGTTAGAAACGCCATACACGGAGCGGTCAGCTAGACGCTTCATTTCAATTTTTTGGTGTCAGAGGCACCGCCGTCTTTTGCTTGATTTCCTTCATAATATCTTTTGCATGCGCGAAAGCGGCTTGTTGATCACTTGGATCAAGATCGTGAAGGGAAGAATCGCGCTCGCTCTTGGCGAACTCACTTCCTTCCAGGGATGCAACTTCCGACCAGGCATAGGCCTCCTTCTGATCTACTGGCGTTCCGAGGCCGCCCCGGTAGATCTGGCCCAGCAGCATCGCCGAACGAGGGTCGGCGTGATAGGCGGCTTGCTCAAGATAAGACTTCGCCTGGCTGAAGTCGGGCGGCACCGAATCGCCGTTCAAGTATATGTCGCCCAGCCGCGCCGCGGCTGCGACGACGTTCTGATCGGCAGCCATTTTATAGAATTCAATCGCCTTCTTGGCATCGCGTGGGACGCCAAGGCCGATTTCCGCCATGTGGCCGAGCCAGTATTCGGCATTTGGATTGTTCTGATCGGCGAGCTCTTTCATCAACTTCAAGGCGGCCGGGTTGCTGCCGCGTTCGATGGTCTGTTCCAGGCTCTTCTCGGAAGGTGCGGTCCGCCATCGAAGCTCCTGGATTGTCGTCCCCAGGATCACTCCCACGACCGCGACGAGGGCGAGTGTGGAGATTGCCGGCGGCGCAGCCTTCGTCAGACGGGGTGCTTTTGGTGTCGTTTCGGTCGTGAAAGCCCGGTAAAGTCGCCGCGGAATAGATCAATTTGGTGAAGGCGTGGCGTTGACTAGGGCGGTCAGGCGTCTAACGGCGTCCTTTGGGTGGAAGGGACAAGCGTGGCGCCATTGGTGACAACCGCTTTGTCCGGCTTCTCGACCAGCTCGAGGAATGGCTTGATGATGTCGATAGGCATTGGAAAGACAACGGTCGAATTTTGCTCCGCGCCGATTTCGGTCAGCGTTTGCAGGTAGCGCAGCTGCATGGCGGCCGGAATGCTCGAAAGGATCTTGGCGGCGTTGACGAGGGTCTGCGACGCCTGGAATTCGGCTTCGGCGTGGATAATCTTGGCGCGCCGGTCGCGTTCGGCCTCAGCCTGCTTTGCGATGGCGCGGACCATGTTCTCTGTCAGCTCAACCGTCCTGATCTCGACGTTACTCACCTTGATGCCCCAAGTTTCGGTCTGGGTGTCCAGAATGCTCTGAACGTCGGCGTTGAGCTTCTTTCGTTCGGACAGCATTTCGTCGAGGTCATGCTGCCCCAGCACTGCACGCAAGGTGGTCTGGGCGAGCATGTTCGTGGCGGGAAGAAAATGCTGAACCTGAATGATGGCGCGTTCGGGATTGACTACGTTGAAGTAAAGAACCGCGTCTACCTTCATCGAGACGTTGTCGTGCGAGATTACGTCCTGGCTCGGAATTTCGATGACCTGAATGCGCAAATCCACGCGCACCATTTCCTGAAAGAACGGAATCAGGAGCACGAGACCAGGCCCCTTAACTCTCTCGAAGCGCCCTAG
>JBBRGE010000316.1:0-3258 GCA_038241045.1 Hyphomicrobiales bacterium
TAGGCCGAATGCTGAAAAAGACATTTCTCGTTCTTTCGTTTGCGTTTCTTTGTGCCGTACTTCCGGGTACGCGTCCGGCGAACGCCGTTTATCTATGCAACCCCGACAACGCCCCGAACCCCGATGTCGCCATCGAGGCCTGCAATGTCGAGATCGCGGCGGGGCGCAATCTCGCCATCGCTTATTACGATCGCGGACTTGCTTGGGCGCGGAAGAACGACACCGACAAAGCCCTCGCCGATTACAACGCCTCGCTCAGGATCAATCCCGATTATCAGAATGCCTATATCAGCCGCGGCAATGCGTTGAAGCTGAAGAACAGGCCGGATGAGGCGATTGCCGATTACGACAAAGCCATCAGACTAGATCCGCCGAAGGCGGGACTGGCCTATTACAATCGCGGCAACAGTTGGCGAGACAAGAACGAAAACGAAAAGGCCGTCGCCGACTATAATCAGGCGATCAACCTGATGCCGCAATATGTCAACGCCTATGTTGCGCGCGGAAATATCTGGAAGACCAAAGCCGACTACGACAAGGCGATGACCGATTACGACAAAGCCATCAGCATCAATCCGTCGGCGGCGGGGCTAGCCTACTACAATCGCGGCGTGACATGGCGAAAGAAGTCCGAGCCTGACAAGGCCATCGCCGACTACAACCAATATGTCAGCATGTCGCCGAAAGACCCGGATGGCTACGTCGCGCGCGGCAACATCTACTCCGACAAAAAGGATTATGCGCTGGCCATCGCCGATTACGATCGCGCGCTTGCCGTTGACCCCAAGAATGCGCTGGCGGCGTCCAACAAGACCAACGCCATGAATCGTCAACAGGCTTTGGCGACGGCCACGCCGCAACCGCTACAGCCTCAAGCTGCGATATCGACGCCGAAAGCATTAGGCCGCCGCGTCGCGCTCGTGATCGGAAACTCCGAATATAAAAACGTGCCGGCGCTCCCCAATCCGCAGCGTGACGCGACACTCGTGGCCAACACTTTGAGACGCGTCGGCTTCGAGACCGTCACGCTGCAGATGAATCTAGGGCGCGATGCGCTGACCAATGCGCTGCGCGATTTTGCGCAGGCTGCCGAAAATGCGGATTGGGCGATGATCTATTATGCGGGGCACGGGATGGAAGTTGGCGGCACCAACTATCTCCTTCCGGTCGATGCGCGGGTTGCCGCCGACCGCGACATCGCGTTTGAAGCCGTGCCGCTCGATCAGGTACGCAACGTCGTCAACCGCGCCAAACGATTGCGCCTCATCGTGCTCGACGCCTGCCGCGACAATCCGTTTGCCAACCAGATGAGACGAACTCTGACCGTTGCATCCCGTTCGGTCACACGCGGTCTGGCCTCGGTCGAACCGGAAGCCGGCACTTTGATTGTCTATGCGGCCAAGGACGGCGAGACTGCACTCGACGGCAACGGGGCCAACAGTCCTTTCGCTGCGGCTTTTGTCAAAAACCTTCAAACGCCGGGACTGGAAGTGCGCCGCCTGTTCGACTATGTGCGCGACGACGTGATGGATGCGACCGCGCAAAAGCAGCAGCCATTCAGCTACGGTTCGCTATCGGGACGTCAGGATTTCTATTTCGTCGCCCCGAAGTGAACCCAATTCAGGCCGAAACCGATTTCTTCAACGAGCAGCCGGTGATCTTCAGACTCCCGTCCTGCTGTTTTTCCAGCGTATAGAGCGCCTCCCATTCGGCGCCCTCGGCGTCGGTGATATAGACGATCTGTGCGATGTTGCCATCCGACTGCCGCCCCTCGCCGAACTCGAAACGCTTGTGGCGATACACCGGCGCGTAGTTTTTACGGACCATCTGCATGAATACGTCCGGTTCGCCGAAAATTGCCTGAAGCACCGGTGCCGCGAAGGAATAGGCATTGGCGGCGTCGTCGCGTGCAATGGCCTGTTCCTGCGCGCGGATGACCGCTTGCGCGGCCGCAACGTCGTCGGCCGCTCTCGCTTCGGGGGCGAGACATCCGAGAACCATCGCAATAAAAATCCATATACGCATATCGTACCTCCTTTTCGACCGCCTCGATGCGCTGGATATAAGGGGTTGCATTTCTGCGCATTCTATACCGTCAGCGGCATGAACGCCGAAGAATGCTTGCAACTTCCGGTTGGGCTCAACAGGGTATATCGGAAACGAAGGCACTGCACATCTTCGTGTAAACCGCGATCCAAAATCATCGATTTACGTGGCGTTCACCAATTCTTCCGATATTCGAATCACGCTTCCTTTAGCTTTGCCGGTTGTCGCACCGGTCCCGCATCCTCGCAGCACCCCAGGCAAATACGCGAAGCTGGCTGGGCGCACGGAAACCCAGCATGACTCCGCAAATGTTGTCCCGCTTCTCAATCCGCACGAAAATCGCAGTTGTCGTTTCCATCTTGCTGTTGGCCGTCGCCGCGATGGGGATCATGGCCATCAAGGAAATTCGCGGGATCAATTCAAATCTCGCCGAGGTGCAAAACAAATGGCTGAAAAGCGGTCTCGTGATCGGCGAAATGCAGACGGCAATCCTGAGATATCAGACCTCAATCAGAGATCATTTGCTGGCAGACGATCCTGAGACCGAGGCGCAAATTGAGAAATCGCTGCTCGCGATGAAGGATAAGGTCAAACAAGAATTATCCGCGTATGAATCGATCAAAACGTCCGCCGAAGAGCGAGTGGTTTACGATGAGTTTCGCAAGGTTTGGGAATCCTACGCCGCAGCAGGCGAAGAAGTTCTGACTGCTTCGCGCAATCAGGATTTTGCGACGGGGCGGCAATTGTTCACCGACAAGCTCATCAAGATCGGCGAGCAGAACGATGAACTGCTCAACAAGGAAAGAGAACTCAACAAAGCGGGCACCGATGCCGCCGTCAAACAGGGCAATGATGCATACGAGTTCGCAATCAAATTCGTTGTCGGCGGAATGATCTTCATCACGCTCTTGAGTACGGCAATCGGCGTGTTCCTCGTGCGCGATGTGTCGCGCGGCATGGCGTCAATTATGAAGCCCATGCGGGCATTCTGCGCAGGAGATCTATCCCCCGCTATTCCGAGCGGCGGCGAAACCGAGATCGGACAGATGGCAGCCACGCTTCAACTCTTGAAGGATACGTTGATCGCAAAAAAGGCCTCCGACATCGTCACATCCGCAGATGCACGCGCAAGGACCAATCGTACCGTCAGCATCGACAACATCACCAGGGAATTCGAATCCGTAACCGGCGATCTGATCGGATCGTTGTCAT
>JBBRGE010000317.1:0-3250 GCA_038241045.1 Hyphomicrobiales bacterium
CCGATGCTCGGCGCACGGCTTCGATGGTTTCGAGCACGGAGTATCCGCGTCCGTAGCCGCAATTCAGCGTCGCGGAGCGGCCGCCCTGATCGAGATATTTGAGCGCCGCGACATGCGCCTGCGCCAGATCGCTGACGTGAATGAAGTCGCGAATACAACTTCCATCCGCAGTCGGATAATCCGAACCGAACACGTCGATCTTGGCGCGCTGGCCGGTGGCTGCTTCCACGGCAATCTTGAGGAGATGCGTGGCACCCACCGTGGCAAGACCGATACGCGCCTCAGGATCAGCGCCCGCGACGTTGAAATAACGCAGCACGACGTAATTCATACCGTGCGCAGCTGCAACGTCGTGGAGCATGATCTCGGTCATCAGCTTGGATGAACCGTAAGGCGACAGCGGCCGCGTCGGCGCTTCCTCGGTCACGGGCATGATATCCGGATTGCCGTAGACCGCGGCGGTCGATGAAAAGATAAAACGGCTGACGTTGCACTTAACAGCGGCATTGAGAAGATTGCGCGTCGTCATCGTGTTGTTGCGGTAATAGGCGAGCGGATCGCGCATCGAAGCCGGGACGACGACCGAGCCTGCAAAATGAATGATCGCACCGACATTATGCTGCGCGATAACGCCCTCGACGAGATTTTCGTCGGCTGCATCGCCAATGAACAATGGCACGCCGTCAGGCAAGAAATGCGAAAAGCCGGTCGACAGGTTGTCGATCACAACGACGCCCATGCCGGCATCCGCCAGCGCGCGAACCGTGTGGCTTCCGATATAGCCCGCGCCGCCTGTGACAAGGATGGTCATTTCTTCCGCCTCAAACAATTGTCCGGCGTGTCTGCTTCCAGCGCTGCCGAGATTGTGCATTTGAAGCGTGGAATGGGGTATAAAGCCGAAACGCACCCCCTCATTTGATCGCTTTTGCGGCCGGAAACTGCTTTATGGTTTCCAATTCGTAACGCTGATTGCAGAGTTTCACGTCTGTCTGATCGATGACCGGTATATTGATAATCAAGACGTCGTCGCTCGGCGATGTGGTGCACCAGATGCCGGCGATTACGGATGCACGCAAACACCTGCCCAATGCCCGGCTGACATGGGTTGTCGAAGAGGCATTTGCGCCGCTGGCGAAGCTTCATCCTGCGGTGGACGAAGTCATTCCAGTTTCGACACGGCGTTGGCGCTCGCAATTGCTGCGGTCCTCAACGTGGCGCGAGATGTCGGATTTTCGCGGCCGTCTTCGCGCTGTTACGCCTGAGAAGGTCATCGACACGCAGGGTCTCATTCGTTCGGCGATGATTGCGCAGTTGGCGAGCGGCGAGCATCACGGTTATGACACGTCGAGCGTTCGCGAGCCAATCGCATCATTGTTCTACGACGTTAAACACGAAGTTGCGCGCCAACAGCATGCCGTGACTCGCAATCGGATGCTGACGGGACTCAGCCTCGGTTACGCGCAGAACGACGGTCTCGACTACGGACTGAAGAAGCCAAAACATAACGATGAGGCGCGTTACGCCGTGTTGTTGCACGGGACGTCGCGTGCCGCCAAGGAATGGCGTGAAGTTGACTGGATCGGCACCGGAAAATGGCTGCGCAAGCAGGGATTCGATGTCGTGTTACCGTGGGGCTCGGAGGCAGAGCGGCTGCGCTGCGAGCGGTTGGCTGCTGCGATTCCCGGAAGCCGCATACTCGCGCGTCAACCGCTGGATGCGACGGCCGAGGTCATCGCAAATGCCTCGCTCGTTGTCGGCGTCGATACCGGATTGCTGCATCTTGCAGCAGCTTATGGCGTTCCGCTGATAGCTGTGTTCTTGGCAACCGATCCTGGATTGACCGGGCCGGTCGGGAAGGGACCGATTACGGTCGTTGGCGGAAAGGCTTCGTATCCGTCGTTCGAGCGCGTGATTGAAGCCGCGCAGAGGATGTCTCTAGGGTAGGCGTGCTATCGGCGTTTCGCCAAAATCGCATCGACGAATTTCGAAAGATCGCCTTCGGCAAAGAGATAACCTTCAACTCCGGCAGAGGCACCCGCATCGAGATCGCGTTGCCGATCGCCGATGACAAAACTTCGTTCCTTATCGACCGGCCAGTGCTTCATGAGATCGCGCAGCATGCCGGGCTGCGGCTTTCGCCAGTCGCATTCCTTATCGTAACCCGCGACCGTTCCGTCAGGATGATGAGGACAAAAGCGAAAATCGTCGATACGCGCGCCATCTTTGGCCAACTCGCCGCGCATCCATTCATGAAGCGCTCGGACGTCATCCTCGCCGAACAGACCGCGCGCGACGCCAGACTGATTGGTGAAGACGAAAACGTAATAGCCCGCGTCATTGAGTGTCTTGATAGCCGCAGCGGCTCCCGGCATCCAGCGGATGCGGTCGCGCGTCCCGATATATTCGTCGTCGATATTGATAACGCCGTCGCGGTCGAGAAATACTGCGGGCTTGCGCGGCTTTTGCCCGTCGCTCATGCCTTTGGCTTCTCGCCGATTAACGCGTGCTCGACCTCATCGCAGATCGCATGCATCGCCATCATATGAATCTGTTGAACCACCGGCGTGTCTTCGCTTGGCGCAACGAAAAGATGATCGCATGACGCCCGCAGGCTTTCGCCTTTGGTGCCGGTAAACCCCACCGTTGTGATGCCGATATCGCACGCCATTTTCAATGCTGCCAAAATATTCGGCGAGCGGCCCGATGTCGTGAGTGCGAACAGAATGTCGCCGGGTTGGCCGAGGCCTTGCAACTGACGGGCGAAAACTTGCTCGAATCCATAATCGTTGGCGATGGCGGTGAGGGCCGAGGTGTCGGTCGTGAGCGCGATGGCCGCCCAGCCGGCGCGCTCCCGCTTGTAACGGCCGACGACTTCAGCAGCGATATGCTGCGCGTCGGCGGCGCTGCCGCCATTGCCGATCAACAGCAGTTTCTTGCCCGCACTGAGTGCTGTCGCGGTCGCTTTTGCGATCGTGTGCGTTGCTGCCAGCAGATCGCTGTCCTGCGTGGCTTTCGTCAGGCCAGCGAGCGAACTTCGAAAATGGGCTGCGATAAGGTCCTGGTTCAAAGGTCACCGCGTCTTTCGTGTTGGTCGTCAGTGGTAATCACGTCGGCTTTGAGGCGCAAGCGCGCTTGCGCATCGATCTTAACGCGCGGCATCGATGCCTGCCGTCGCCATCACGCGCTGCGCCGTCGCTACAACTTCGGACGCCGGAATATCGCGCATGCAATGATGGTCGTTAACGACCAT
>JBBRGE010000318.1:0-3220 GCA_038241045.1 Hyphomicrobiales bacterium
AGTCGCAGCCTTGGGAATTGGTCCGGTCGGCATTGCGTTTTTTGTCTGGGACATCGGTATGAAGCGCGGCGATATCCGCGTGCTGGGTGCGGCATCGTATGCCACGCCATTATTATCGACCGGATTTCTCATCGCGGCCGGATTTGCGAAGCCAACGGCGACACTGGCGATTACGGCAGCGTTGATCGCAGGCGGGGGACTGATCGCGGCAAAGCATCTGGGTTTTTCCGCTCGCCGCGACTAGGGAGCGGGAGTCCAGCCAGGTGGTGCGAGTTCGAATTTTCCGAATTCAAATCCCGGCGCGACCGTGCATCCGACCAGCGTCCAGTCGCCTTTGCATTCAGCCGCTTGCCACGCATGCGCGGGGACAACGGCCTGCGGAATTTCTCCGTCATTCAGATCGGTGCCTAGACGCACGACACGCAAACCGCCTGCTTCATGAATTTGAAGGGTCAGTGTGCTGCCCGCATAGTAGTGCCAAACCTCGACTGCATCGACGCGATGCCAATGAGATCGTTCACCGCGCGCAAGCAGGAAATAAATCGCAGTCGATGTCGCGCGCTGTCCATTGTGTTCATCGCGGAACGTCTCGCGGTAGTGACCGCCTTCCGGATGCGGCTTCAAATCGAGTCGTGCGATGATGTCGGCTGCGGTCAGGCACGAAATCACGGCTTGGGCTCAAGACTTGTTCTTGCGCTCGCGCAATTCACCGAACACCTCGGTCGGGCTCTTGCCGGCGAGACCGACGGCTTCGGCGACCGATGGCACATCGGCGCGCAGAAAGACGTTGGCTTCCTTCTCGTTGCGGATCAGGGTGGGGACGGTCGGCTGGTTTGCGGCGCGCAATTTTGCGACCTCTTCGGCGCGCGCCTTCAGCGCTGGGTTGTTGGGCTCGATACCAAGTGCAAACTTCACGTTCGACGCAGTATACTCGTGGCCGCAATACACACGCATGTCGTTGGGCAACGCGCGCAGCTTGAGTAACGACTCCCACATCATGGGATAGGTGCCTTCGAACACGCGCCCGCATCCGATTGAAAAAAGCACGTCGGCGCAGAACAACGCGCGTTCGTCTCCGAAGACGTAGCTGATATGATCGAGCGTGTGGCCGGGTGTCTCCAGAACACGCGCGATGAGATTGCCGACCTTCACGGTCGCACCCTCCTTGACGCGTTCATCGACGAGCGGAATTGCAGCGCCTTTATCGTGAGGGGCGACCACGCGGCATTGATACTTGCTCTTCAGTTCAGCGATTCCGCCGACGTGATCGGCATGATGATGCGTCACCAGAATGTCCGTGAGTGTCCAGCCTTCGCGCTGAAGTGCCTTGATGATCGGGCCTGCTTCCGGCGCGTCGATTGACGCCGTTGCCTTGGTGATCTGATCGTGAATGAGATAGCCGTAATTGTCGGAGAGGCAGGGGAACAATCTAATTTCGGCGGCCATGATATCTCCGGGAACGAGTCTGAGAAAGAAGTTATGCCGAACCTATCACGGCCCGGTCGATGTGCGAAATATGCGTTAGCGCATATCCATCAACGTAACGCCGTGAGAAGTTCGCATTGGCTCACGCTGGCGTGTTAGGATCGTCATCATGACAATCGATGTGATCGACCTTCGCAACTTCTATTCGCAGCGCCTTGGCATTGTGGCGCGGCGGCTGATCAACCGGGCCATTCACCGGCACTGGCCGCATGCGGAGGGAATGCGCGTATTGGGCCTCGGCTATCCCACCCCTTATCTCGGATTGTTTCGCGAGGATGCAGAACGATGCATTGCCTTCATGCCTGCGGCGCAAGGCGTTTTGAAATGGCCGACATCGCGTCCGACTTTGGCGGCGCTGGTCGATCAGTATTTGCTGCCCCTACCGGACGCTTCGGTGGACCGAATCCTGCTGGTTCATGCGCTGGAAATCACTGACGATCCGGAAGCCTTGCTGCGTGAAGTCTGGCGTGTCCTTGCGCCCTCGGGGCGAATGATGGCTGTCGTTCCAAATCGGCGGGGCGTCTGGACTCGAACCGACACCACGCCATTCGGTCATGGCCGTCCATATTCGCGGTCGCAGATCACGCATTTGCTGCGTCAGACATGGTTCACGCCCTCCGCCTGGGGCGAGGCTTTGTTCATGCCGCCGCTGCAGGGCGGATGGATTTTGCGTTCGGCGATGGCATGGGAGCGCATCAGCGCCGCCGTGTCGTCGCCGTTCGCTGGCGTGCACATCGTCGAAGCAACGAAACAGGTTTATCGCGCAATCCCCGCGCATCGCGAACGCACGCGGCTGATACCGGCGATGGAGCCGGTACTGGTACCGACCACGTCGCAGTACGATGATAAACCTTCGGCGACTTAGAGCTTCGCCGGAAGGATTTGAGGAAAGCCGACGGGCCTACTCGTTGCCGGGTCCCAAATCGTCGCCGGACGCGGGCGCTGCCTGACCCTCCGGACGCGGTCCTGACGGCCGGCGTCGGCGGCGATTATTGAAACGATCGCCGTTCTGTCCTTCGCTGTTCTCGAATCCGTTTCCATTCGGCTGCGCGCCGCCGGTGATGAAAGACGGCAAACGATCGACGTCATCACCGGCTGTCGGCATCGAAGGTTGCGGTTGCGGACGATGATCGCGCTGTTCGCGATTTTGATCGCGCGGTTGCTGATGCTCGCGAGGTTGATAAGGCTGCGATTCTCGCGGCTGGAATTGAGGCTGCTGCTGTGGCGGCTGCGGCGCAAATCCCGGCTCAGCGCCGAAATTCGAATAGCTCTCGCCTTCGTCGCCATCGTCGGTCTGCGCGTTGTTGTTTTCGCCCTCGGGTCGCGGTGTCTGCTGCGGCTGGCTCTGGCGAAATTGCTCCTGCGCTGCGGCGATCAGGCGGAAATAATGTTCGGCGTGCTGATAAT
The DNA here is from genome assembly GCA_038241045.1 of Hyphomicrobiales bacterium. GTDB lineage: Bacteria > Pseudomonadota > Alphaproteobacteria > Rhizobiales > Xanthobacteraceae > Afipia. The sequence goes on from JBBRGE010000318.1 coordinate 2,893, forward strand.
AATTTTCCGCAGCAACAGGGTCGCCTGACGTGCGTGCATCGCGCGCGAGCTGGACATATTTCTCGGCAACATGCGAGGCGGTTCCGCGGATCTTGACATCCGGTCCGTTGGATTCGAAAACCCGTGTCATCGGGTTTTGGCCGCGCCGATTATTATTATTGTTATTGCTGTTATTATTATTGTTGTTATTGCGGCTACGCATACGCTTGTTGTTGTTATTGTTAGGACCGTTTCTCATCTCGTGCCTTCTATCAATTCTGGGTCGTGGTGATCGATATGGTGGACACACGTCTCATCGCATGTGCGAAAAACAATGCAGTCCAGTTTC
>JBBRGE010000319.1:0-3202 GCA_038241045.1 Hyphomicrobiales bacterium
GTACCGCGGCGAGCAGTGAAAGCGCAAAGGCTAACGAAAGCCGTCGATTGATCATAATCTGCTCCTGTCGGTTGAAAGTTAAACGACGAGATCGCCGCGAACGAACGCTGCGGCCTCCTGTGTGGTTGGGTTGGTGAAAAATTTTTCGGCAGATGTCTGTTCACGCACCGCACCGCGCAGCATGAAAACAACGTCGCCTGCGAGCCGTTTGACCTGGCCGAGATCGTGCGACGCCATTACGATCTTGATGCCGGATTGCGCGGCGATACGGATGATTTCCTCTACGCTGCGTGTCGCCGCGGGGTCAAGGCTCGCAGTCGGTTCATCGAGCAATAGAAGTTCGGGATCGCGCGCCAACGCGCGTGCCAGCGCGAGGCGCTGCTGCTCGCCGCCCGACAACCGCCGCGCCGCGCGCGTTGCCAAATCCGGCAACCCCACGCGTTCAAGCAACTCAATCGTGCGTGCTTCGATTTTTTCGCGGGGATAGTCGGCGTGGCTCAAGCCGTAGGCGATGTTCGCTGCCACCGTCCGGCGCAACATCACTGGCCGCTGAAACACGAATGCACGTCGCGTAGGTTTTGCATCCGTGAGGCCGCCCCAACTGATCCGGCCTTCGGTTGGAGCAAGAAGCCCCATGCATAGTCTTAGCAATGTGCTTTTGCCCGCGCCATTCGGCCCGACCACCAGCGTCGGCGAACCAGGCGCGATCGATAGGCTAACTCCATTGACGAGTGTGGTGGTGCCGGCGCGCACCGTGACGCGATCGAAGACAACGGGAAGTTCGGTGACCGGGGCTCGCATGCTCACCCTGCCTGCCGTTCTGACCAGGCGCGTGCGCCCCACGCCGCAGCGTTGATCGCAAGAACCAAAATCACCAGGATCAGACCAAGCCCCAGAGCGAGCGGAAGATTGCCCTTTGAGGTCTCAAGCGCGATGGCTGTCGTCATGGTGCGGGTGAAGCCGTCGATATTGCCGCCAACAATCATCACGGCACCGACTTCCGCCGCTGCGCGTCCGAACCCCGCGAGCAGTGCGGTCAGAAGACTGAACCGCGCATCCCACAGCAGCGTCGCCATGCGTCCGAGCGGGCCGACATCCATCGCCGACAACTCGTCGCGGTATTCAACCCAAAGATCTTCGATGGTCTGACGCGTCAACGCCGCAATGATTGGAACAATCAGAATGGCCTGCGCGATCACCATGGCTGTCGGCGTAAACAGAATTCCCATGTCGCCGAGCGGACCGGAACGCGACAGCAACAGATACACCGCAAGGCCGACAACGACGGGCGGCAATCCCATGAAAGCGTTGAGAAGAATGACAATCGCGCTCCGTCCCGGGAAACGCGTCAGCGCCAGCACCGCGCCGAGCGACAAGCCGATAAGAGCTGCAAGCATCACCGCCGATAGGCTGACCGCGAGCGAAAGCCGGACGATGGCGAACAGTGTCGCGTCGCCGCTCGAAATCAATTGCCAGGCATTTAGCCCCTCAACCATGACGACCCTCCAAGTGCCTTGTCCTGCATATTTTTCGCGCATGTCAAGAATTTGAATTGGAGCAGGAATATGCATATAAATGCAGGATGGAATTGCTAACGACAGTTGAGGCAGCCGAGTACCTTCGGCTCGGCGAACGTAAGCTCTATGAGCTGGTCGCCGAGGGGGCCATCCCCTGCACCAAGGTGACTGGCAAGTGGCTTTTCCCGCGTGATGCGCTGGACCGGTGGGTGCTGTCCGATTTGCTGCGGCCTGCAGGCATGGCACATGCCGATCCACCTATGATCGTCGGCGGAAGCCAGGACACGTTGCTTGAATGGTGCATGCGCGAATCCGGCAGCGGCCTTGCGACCCTTGCGGAAGGAACGGTCAGCGGCATCGGCCGCGTGCTGCGCGGCGAAGCGATCGCGGCCGCGATTCATTTCCACGCCGACGGTGAATTGGAGTCAGCCGATGACGCCAACATCGCCGCGGTGCGTGCGATGGCGGGGCTGCATGATGCGGTGCTGGTGGGTTTTGCAAGACGCGAACAGGGCCTGTTGCTTCAACCGGGCAACCCAAGAAATATCGGGAGCTTCGCCGATATGCTGGCTTCGAATGCCACGATGGCAGTTCGGCAATCGGGCGCGGGCGCGCAACTGTTGCTGGATGTTCTGCTCAAGCAGCAAGATTTGAAACTCGCAGACTTGCGGCGGCTCAGCCCGCCCTGCCTGACGGGACCCGACCTGGCCGCAGCCATTCGCTCGGGCGAAGCCGATTGCGGTATCGCAACGCGAGCCGCCGCAAAATCGGCGGGCCTCGATTTCGTGCCTCTCGTCTGGGAAAGTTTCGATCTCGTGATGCACCAGCGTTCATACTTCAAGCCGGCGCTGCAATCGCTGATGAGCTTCATTTCGGAAAAGCGCATGGCACAACGCGCAGCTGACCTTGGCGGTTACGATATGGCTCCCGCCGGCAAGATTCGATTCTGTGCCTGACTGAACGGGTCGCACGTTCGCCGCTGGAGCAATGCATATCTGCTATTCCGGCGCGTTGGCAAATTTTGCAGCGCCGACGCGATTGCTGTCGAGAGAAACCTCTGTGCCGCAGCGGCTTTTTACATTCAGCCGTCACCTAATGAGCAGGACAATCGTCTTCGAATAGCGGACATTCCCAGAAGATGCGCTGGAGGGCAATCTCAAACAATGTAAGGTCATCTATCAGAATGCACACGATCTCCGTCATCGTGACGAAAGACGGATTCTCAAATCAGCGATGAAAAAAATCAGTCCGCCGACGACCGCGCTTTACGTCCTTGCACTCTGTTTCGCGCTGTCGGTGCTTGGCCGAGGCCTTGGTGAAAGTTTTACGGTCTTCCTGTTGCCGATCTCGGCTAGTTTCGGCTGGGACCGCGCAGAAGTTATCTCGATCTATTCATTGGCAGCACTCTCAGGCGGACTCGCCGCGCCATTTGTCGGTCGGCTATTCGACCGTTCGGGACCGCGCGCGGTTTACGCGCTGGGACTTGCAGTGCTGGGCGCAGCATTCTTAGGCGCGGCGTTTGCGCAGCGTCTCTGGCAATTGCAACTCACAATCGGCGTTGCGTTGGGATTTGGAATCTCCTGCATCGGAACCGTGCCGAATTCGATTTTGCTGGGCCGATGGTTCGGCTCCAGACTGACGATGGCAATGTCCGTGATTTATTCCGCGACGGGTGCCGGCGTGCT
>JBBRGE010000320.1:0-3193 GCA_038241045.1 Hyphomicrobiales bacterium
TACGAATGGCGAGGTGCAACTCGTTTTCAATACCACCGAAGGCCCGCAAGCACTGGCCGACAGCCGCTCGTTGCGGCGCGGTGCCCTCTTGCATAAAGTGCCTTATTACACCACTCTTTCGGGAGCGTTGGCGGCCGCACAAGGTATTCGGGCCTATCTCGGCGGAGACCTCGAAGTCCGCACCCTGCAAAGTTATTTCTCGGATATCTGAACCGATGGCGGCACGCGAGCCGCTGGCACGAAATAGCGAGGCGCCCTGATGGAACTGGCGCGTCTCAGCATTGTTCTCATCCGGCGTTCAGCCGGACATATATCAAGAGTTTCGTGCGCGACTTAATTCGCCAGCGCTCGAAATCGAAGGACGAAGACCAAATGGTTGAAATGGTACCTATGACCCAGGCGGGTCACACCGCTCTGGAAGAGGAATTGAAGAAGCGTCAATCCGTCGATCGCCCCCGCATCGTGGAAGCGATTGCGGAAGCACGCGCGCATGGCGACCTCTCGGAGAACGCCGAATATCATGCCGCCAAGGAAGCGCAGTCGCATAACGAAGGCCGCATCGCCGAGCTTGAGGACAAGCTTGCGCGCTCCGAGATTATCGACGTCTCGAAGTTGTCCGGCGACACCATTAAGTTCGGCGCGACCGTTACGCTGATCGACGAGGATACCGATAAGAAGGCGGTCTGGCAGATCGTCGGCGAATCAGAAGCCGACGCCAAGAAGGGCCGCATCTCGATCACCTCACCGCTCGCGCGCGCGCTGATCGGAAAGAAGAAAGGCGCGTCTGTCGAAGTCGTCGCACCGGGCGGCGCGAAAGCTTATGAAGTGACCAAGGTGGATTGGAAGTAACAGCGCGCCTCGGTTCGGAAATTCAAAATGGCTGGACGATTGTCCGGCCATTTTTGTTGATTGCCATCCTGACAGCAGGCAAGCTGCCGCAACGGCAACCGAGTTTGTGAAATGCTTCGACTAGATCTCTTTGTTATAGCTTCACTGGTCACGGTGTGCGGCGCTGCATTTGCCGCCGATCTTCCGATCCCGCCATCAGCGAAATCGTTGCCGATGACGATACCGCAAGCAACTCCGACAGAAATTCCCGTACAGCAGAGCCAGCCGAATTGCAGCCGCTGGACCGACGAGTGCGTGAATTGTACGCGCGGCACGCCCGGCGGTGCTGCCACCTGCTCGAACATCGGTTTTGCCTGTCAGCCCAAGGCGATCCGCTGCCTCTCGAATTGAGGTTTCGCACAGCGAACCACGCAAATAATCGCGGCAGTCATTGTCAGGACTGCTTGACGGCGCGACAGAACAGCGCCTTTGACGTTATTCCATATTGCCCTGCAAAAACGCGCCAATTGTTATTCGTGGTTGGCTTTTCCCAGCCTGTGTAGCGCGCTATGATTCCGTGTGTGGAATCAAACCGGGGGAATTCAAATGAATGAAAATTTTCTGGCGGCATATCGGCCGCAGTTGCTCAGCCTGCTTCGCATCGTCACCGGCCTGCTGTTGCTTCACTACGGCATCGCGAAGATTCTGAAGTTTCCGGTGGTGCCGATGTTTGCAAACATTCCGCCGCTGATTCAAGTCGCCGGCTATCTTGAATTGATCCTCGGCGCACTGCTGCTAATGGGCCTGTTCTCGCGTCTTGCAGCATTCATACTGTCAGGCGAAATGGCAGCAGCTTATTTCATGGGCCACATGATGAAGACGGGAACGGCCGTGGTCTATCCAGCCCTCAACGGTGGTTCCGCCGCGATCATGTTTTGCTTCGCGTGCCTCTATCTTGCAGCGGCAGGACCCGGGCCGTGGAGCGTTGACGCTGCGATGCGCGGCAAATCCTGATCGTCATATCTGGGCATGATCTTTTACGAAAACCGGTACCCACTTTTCGGGATCATGCTCTGACGAAAAACACAACAGTCAAAACCGCGCCGATGGCCACCACCACGGCGCGGATTATTTTTTCCGGCAGACGGCGCGCAAAGCCGACGCCGAGATAGCCGCCCGCTGCGGCCGCGACCATCGTCACCAGAGCTTCGGGCCAGTGAACCAATCCGCCCGCGATCAGAATGACCGACGACACCACCTGAATCAGGAACGCGACGAGAATCTTCATCGCATTAGCTTTGTGATAATTGCCGCCTTCGAGGATCGACAGCGCCGCCAGCATCATGATGCCGATGCCTGCGCCGAAGAAGCCGCCATAAATTGCAACGACCGTCATCAGCACGAAGGCCGCAACCTTCGCGCCCGCGTGCTGGCCTTGCGACCACGGCTCGGTGAACGCGCGGATCTGGCTGCTGAACGCAAAGATCAAGGTCGCTACCAGCAATAGCCACGGCACCAATGGCCGGAATCCGCTGTCACCGAGCCAGATCAGCAACAGCGCGCCGATCACGCCGCCGAACAACCCGATGATCGCAAACGGAATCATCTCGCGGTAATGGGTTCGCACCTCGTCCCGATAGGCGGCGACGCTGGCAAGATTTGAGGGCGTCAGCGCCACGGCGCTGGTCGCATTGGCCTCAAGCGACGTCAGTCCGCTGGCGACGAGGGCCGCGAACGACACGAACGTGCCGCCGCCTGCAATGGCGTTGATCGTACCGGCAACGAATCCACCTGCGGCCAGCACCACGATTTGAAAAATTGTCACAACAATTCCCTTTACGCATTGGGCGCAAGGGACGCGCCCGGCGTGCGGCTTTTAGAGGAAGTGAAAAGGAAACAGTAGGTCGCGATCCGTTGCCTTGCCATGCGCGAAGATCTGAACTTGCGCGGCGGGTGTCGTCAGCCTTGAAGCCGTCAACCTTGAATCTGTCAGTCTTGAGGCGCCATCAGTTCGACCGGCACCGCCGCTTCATATTTCGAATTGTGCAGGACAAGCGACGTTCGCACATTGCGCACATGAGGTGCGGCGGTGAGATGTGCAACGAAGCCTTGAAAGGTCGCCATGTCCGGCGCGACGCATTTCAGAATAAAGTCCACGTCGCCCGACAGCATCCAGCATTCGCGCACGAGCGGCTCCTTACGAACGAAGTCTTCAAAGGCTTTCAGATCGGCATCGGCTTGGCTGGAGAGATGGACCGATGCAAACACTGTGACATCGAAGCCGAGCAAGCCCGGATCGAGCAATCCGCGGTAGCCCTGAATGTAGCCATCCTCTTCAAGCGTTCTCACGCGCCGCAGACACGGC
>JBBRGE010000321.1:0-3184 GCA_038241045.1 Hyphomicrobiales bacterium
CCGGCGACTTTTATATTCAGAAGCCCGGCAAGTTGCGTTTCGAATACGACGCGCCATCGCCGATTGCCCTCATCGCCGACGGTACCACGCTCGCGGTGCGCGACAGCAAACTGGCGACGCAGGACATCTATCCGTTGTCGCAGACACCGCTGCGCTATCTGCTGTCGGATCGTATCGACCTGATGAAGGACACCACTGTTGTCGGCGTCGCTGCGGATGATATTTTCGTCAGCGTCACCATCGAGGAGAAACAACCGCTGGTCGGCACCAGCCGGCTGATGCTGATGGTCGGCGCCAAGGACAACCAACTCAAACAGTGGACCGTGACCGACCCTCAGGGCTACGACACCACGGTCGCAGTCTATAATCTCGATGCCACCAAAAAATTCGATCCGAAAATGTTCAAGATCGACTTCACGAATTTCCAGAACACCACCAACAATTAGCGCGCACGGGCTGGAGCGCATCACCGAAACCGGCTACCGGTTTTCGGCCTGATCTCTAATCGCGAATCCATGCGCCTCAGCATCACAACCTGGAACATCAATTCGGTGCGCCTGCGCATCGATCTGGTGGCGAAATTTCTCAAGGCCGCAAGGCCCGATGTGTTGTGCCTGCAGGAAACCAAATGCATCGACGACGCGTTTCCGGTGAAGCGTTTCAAGCGTCTCGGCTATGAACACATCGCGCTGAATGGGCAAAAGGGCTACCACGGCGTGGCCATCGTCTCGAAGCTGCCGTTCGAGAACAGCGATGTGCGTACCTTCTGCGGCAAGGTCGACTCGCGCCACATCTCGGTATCGTTCGGCGCGAAAGCGGGGATGCGGCCATTGACCGTCCATAATTTCTACGTTCCGGCCGGCGGGGACATTGCCGACCCCGCGCTCAATCCGAAATTCGAACACAAGCTGTCGTTTCTGGACGAGATGAGAAATTGCGAGCCGCTGCATCCCAAGCTTGATGACCGGCACATTCTGGTTGGCGATCTCAACGTCGCACCGCATGAGCATGACGTGTGGTCGCACAAGCAACTCCTCAAAGTCGTTTCCCACACGCCGGTTGAAACCGAGAAGCTGATCGGCATCATCGCGCACGGCAACTGGATCGACGTTGCGCGCCAGCGCATTCCGATGTCGGAGAAAGTCTATACGTGGTGGAGCTATCGTGCCGCCGACTGGACACTCGCCAACCGCGGGCGGCGGCTGGATCACATCTGGGTTTCGCCGGCGTTGGAAAAATCCGTGATCGATTTCAAGATCACGAAGGATGCGCGCAGCTGGGAGCGGCCCTCCGACCATGTTCCGGTGACGGCGACGCTCGACGTATAATTCGTGTTCGGAAAATCAGGTCAGCTTCGCAGTCAGCCGCGCAATAGCCCCCGACGCGTTACTGGTGCGCGCCGCCATCTCATCCCGCAACCGCGGCGCGGCCTCCGGGTGACTTTCCAGCACGCGTTGAAACAGCGAGCGCGACAGCCGTATCACAGTTGAAGATTCGAGCGCCATCGCGGTCGATGGACGTGGCATTGCTACAATCATCGCGATTTCGCCGATCAAGGTGCCCGGCCCGACGGTCGCCTCGTTGACGCGCTCCACTGCAGACACCCGAAGTGAACCGCGCTTGACGACGTAACCGCAATCGCCCTCGTCGCCCTTTTTGAAAAGCTCGTCGCCGAATTCGAGGTTCTTATGCTCGGCACCGATGGCGAGCACGTTCAGCGCGGCCATACCCAAAACGTTCAGCGTCGGCACGCGGTTGAACAATGCGATATCGTCTTCAATGGACATAACAAATCATGCAATGCCGCTTGGTAAATGTCGTGTCAGAAATATCATGTCAGCAATTTCATGGCACCAATTTGTAGCCGCCGGACTCGGTCACAAGGATTTCCGGATTGGCGGCATCCTTCTCGACTTTCTGGCGCAGCCGGTAGATGTGCGTCTCCAGCGTGTGGGTCGTGACGCCGGAATTATAGCCCCAGACTTCCTGCAGCAAGGTTTCGCGCGAAACGGGCAATTGGCCAGCGCGGTAAAGAAACCGGAGAATTGCGGTTTCCTTCTCGGTCAGTCTGACTTTTTTGGCATTCGCGCCGGTCAACATCTTTGAGCCGGGCCTGAAGCTATAAGGTCCAACCGAAAACACTGCGTCCTCGCTGGCTTCATGTTGCCTGAGTTGCGCGCGGATACGCGCCAGCAGGACCGCAAAGCGAAATGGCTTGGCGACGTAATCATTGGCGCCGGATTCAAGTCCGAGGATGGTGTCTGAATCGGTGTCGTGGCCGGTCAACATGATGATCGGCGCCTTGAAGCCGCCCTTGCGCAAGCTGCGGACCACCTCGCGGCCATCGGTATCGGGCAGGCCGACATCCATCAGCACCAGATCCGGCGAATTGGCCTTGGCCGCCTGAGCGCCCTTGGCACCAGTATCAACGGCGGAGGCTTCAAACTCCTCGTGAAGCGACAATTGCTCCACCAGAGTGTCGCGCAGATCGGTATCGTCTTCCACGATGAGGATCTTGCGGGCGTTGGCCATTGCGTCCAATCCTTTTAAAATCTGATTTTAGATAATGGCCCCAGGCAGGAACGCGAGCCAACGTCGCGATCATGGAGCGCCTGCCGAAATAGAGCATTTGCGGGCAAAAGAGCAAGTGGGAGTTGCGGGCAGGGATGGGAAGCGACATTTTTCCAAGGACTTACCGGACAAGCCTGCGTGATCGACCGCTTTCGGCGATCCGAATCCACGCCGGTGCCGGAAATTCGAGCCGTGGGTGGCTGATCGCAGGCCGCCATATCGTGCCGGTTACGCTCGGACGTGGCGGAATCAAGTCCAACAAATTCGAGGGCGACGGTGCTACGCCGCGCGGAATTTTTTATCCAGTGAAGGTGTGGTGGCGAGCCGATCGACACGTTCGACCTCGAACGTTCTTGCCGGTGCGCGCGATCAAGTCGAGCGATGCGTGGTCGGAGAATCCCGCCGAACGCCATTACAACATGCCGATCCGGCGCAGCGACAATCAGGATGGCGACCGCCTCAAGCGCGAGGACAGCCTCTACGATTATATTATCGAGATCGATCACAATAGGCGGCCGCGCATCGCCCGCCGCGGCAGCGCCGTGTTCGTTCATCTTGCGCGCGAGAATTTCTCCTCGACCGCCGGATGCGTCGGCTTGACGAAATCGGCGAT
>JBBRGE010000322.1:0-3178 GCA_038241045.1 Hyphomicrobiales bacterium
TTTCGCCCGTGCAGATCATCGGCTGACTGACGCCTATCAGGTCGGACGTTTCTTAGCTGTCGTGCGCGACCTTTTGCAAAATCCGCAACAGCTCAACGAACCGGGCGACCGGACCTAAGAAATCAGTAAATTCCCGGCACCACTCGGGCCGTCCGTTTCATATAATTCCGGTAGTCGTCACCGAAGGTGTCGATCATGAGCTGTTCTTCGCGGGCAACGCGCAAGAAGAACAAAGTGCCGAAGCCGATTAATCCTGCCGGACCGGCGATCCAGTTGGGAAGCAGCAAGGCCTGCGCGACTGCCCACAGCCAGAACGCCGAATACATCGGATGCCGGACGCGATTGTAGACGCCCTGCGTCACCAGTTTGTGCTCGGCGCGCACTTCGAGCGTCACCGACCAATTCGTTCCGAGATCCTTGTGGGTTTTGCGAAACAACCATAGTGCCGCGGCGAATATCACGGCGCCGAGAACCGCCAGCGCCAAATGAAACGGATAGTCCGCGAACCGGGGCACGTTGCCGAACGCGTAGGCTGCCGGAACGATCCCGAGCCCCGCCGTCGAGACTGCCAGACTGATGACTTCGCGGGCATCGACATTCCGGCGTATTTTGCGTGCGCGACGCGCGCGGCGATCGTAGGGGTATCGGATAATGAACCAGCCGACGACGCCGAGAGCCCAGATGATTTTGCCGACAAATGGCGAGATGAACATGTTGGGTCCAGAACTTCGACTCGGCGACGGCAAGCAAGACCGTCGATTTCCGACTGCTTACGACGCCATGATAATTTTGTGAACGCCGCAGTGGCTGCCAAATATGCCCAGACGCAATCATAGGGTGCGCGGAACACGCCGAAAGGGTTAGCGACTGTGTCCCAATTAGCCTTGATTTCCGGGGTGCATGATTTTAATGACGCCGGAAGTCCGAATTGTCGAGCCATTGGCGGGAATTATGCGCGTTTTATTGGTCATCGTGTTTTTTTTAGTGGGTTCAAGCGCGAGCTTCGCCGATGCAAAACGGCCGGGACACATCTACTTGCTCCGGGGTTTCGCAAACGTTTTCTCGACGGGGATGGACACGCTTGGATATGAGCTCGCTTCCCGCGGGTACGACGCTCAGGTCTACAGCCACGTTTCCGCGGACAGCCTCGCCGTGGAGGCGGCCAAACTGCAGAAAAGCGGCAAGGGTCCGATCATCATTATGGGGCATTCGCTCGGGGGTCCGGCTGCAATAGATATGGCCACACGGATGCAGAAATTGGGAGCGCCTGTCGCTTTGATTGTCACGTTCGGGCCGAATGTGAGTGACCCAGTTCCGTCAAACGTCGCAAAGGCCATCAATTTCTACCAAACGCTGAGCATCGTAAGCAGTACCCTCAGGAAGGGACCTGGCTTCAAGGGGACGATTTCAAATATCAACGTCGATTCAATGTCAGGCGTTACACATTTTAACATCGATAAAATTACTCAGCTTCACCGGCAGGCCATCGCCGCGGTGGCGTCAGTCACCGGGCGCGCAGCGCCGGCCGCAAATCCGACGGCGACCGCTCCGGGCGTCGAACGCCGGACTGAGATTGGTCGTTAAAAAAATATCCAGGGATTGACTGTCGATACCTAAACCAACGGATCGATTGACCGGTCTGGGTTGTCAGGCAAGTCGATGAGAATTTCGCCGCCAACCTCCACGCAGCAATCGGCGGACTCCGCTGACCGGAACTGCCGCGACAAGAATTCGAAATTATCGATTATTGAATTGGCGACTTGACTTCGGCGACCGCGCGCGAACGTGCGACGGCTGTTGCGATGTTGTCGGCCAGCAATCGCGCAAAGCACGAATAACCCCAGTCATTCATGTGAATGCCGTCCGGCTTGATGAATTGCTCGAAAGCCAACGCCTGGTCTTCGTGCCAGTGGCGCATGGCCACGTAACGCCGGAATAGTGGGACATTGGATCGCTTCGCGACCCAGCCGATCAATCCAACCATGTTGCTCAGTTCCGGCTTGACGTTTACTCCCGGCGCGAACTGAGGATCGATCAGCAGCACATCTGAGCCGCCGTCTTTGATCCGCTCGATACCGGCTTCAAGCGAATTGCCGACATCGGGGACGCTCTTGTCGCGCAAAACCGCGTTGGTGCCGACTTGCCACAAAACCAGATCGGGTTTGCTAGCGAGTACGTCATCCATCCGCGCCATCATGTCGGCAGCTTCTTCGCCATTCCTGCCGAGGTTGATGACGTTGAATGACTCGTTGGGAAACCGGTGATGCAACTCGCGTGAAAGCCGGCTCGGATAGGAAAAGTCTGGCGAGCTTGCGCCAGATCCAGCAGTCGATGACGAACCGAGCGCCACAATGGTAACGGGCAGGTGCGATTCGATGCGTTTCGACAAACGCCCCATAGGGGCTTCCAGTTGGGCTAATGATTTGGTGACCTTGCAAGCTTGACCGGCAAAGACCGCCTCGAGATCAACGGCCGGCACCGCGGCGATCGTGGCCGAAACCTGTTGCGCGACCGATGGCGTCGACAACAGCGGAACGAACGGCACGCACACTGCCACCGCTGCGCAAAAAGCTGCGACATTTGACGACGCTTTGGGATGTGAATTCCGGCAGAGCATGAACGCGGGACCTGTACCAGCGGTCCTCACGGCTCCGCAATGCTTCTGAGTATCGAAACGGAATGCGCGTTACAACTGGAGTCTGCTGATGCGGAAAATCATGGCTAACATTCCGCCACGGCTGTTACAGCTATTGCCGCAATGCACAATTGACCGATGGGCATCAGGGAGTGTTTTACTCCAACTTCACCGCCACTGGATTTCATCGTTCACGCGTGCGGACAGGATGAAAACGAAACATGAGCTGTCGTGACATGCGCCTGCTGAAGCTTTGGTCATTGGTGCTGGTCTTTTTCATCGCGCCGCATCTGCGGGTTGCCGCTGAGTCTGTGACGGTGACGTGTACGATTTTGTCAGGAGCCAAATCCGCCAGCGCATCGCTGTCCAATCCGTTCGACTATCCAGCCTCGTGCATGGCGAACTGCAAATTCGCGACCGCCGTCTATGACGAAAATCCCCAGGTCATTTGCGCAATGCCGGTGCCTGCGGGTAAGCAAGTTGAAATGTGTGTTCTCAAGGCCGCTGACAACAGCCTGCTGAAGGTCGTTGATGGGTTGGGCG
>JBBRGE010000323.1:0-3159 GCA_038241045.1 Hyphomicrobiales bacterium
TCTTGAACACCTTTGAAGTGACGAATTTCTTGGTGAACGCGTTGATCTCCTTCGACGTCGGCCAGACGTCCTTGAGGTAAACCGGCTTGCCATCTTTGCCGGTGCCGAGCGGCTCCTTCGCAAGGTTGATGTTGACGCTGCCGGCCAGCGCGTAGGCGACGACCAGCGGCGGCGAGGCGAGATAATTGGCCTGCACGTCGGGCGAAACACGTCCTTCGAAGTTGCGATTGCCCGAAAGCACAGCGGCCGCGATGACGTTATTGTCGTTGATCGCTTTGGAAATTTCTTCCGGCAGCGGGCCGGAATTTCCGATGCAGGTGGTGCATCCGAAGCCGACGAGGTTGAAGCCGACCTTGTCGAGCGAAAGTTGCAATCCGGAATTCGCCAGATACTCCGCAACCACCTGGCTGCCCGGGGCAAGCGATGTCTTGACCCAAGGCTTTGCGGTGAGACCCTTCGCTGCAGCGTTACGCGCGAGCAAACCCGCACCGATCAGCACGCTTGGGTTTGACGTATTGGTGCAGGACGTAATCGCCGCAATGACGACATCACCGTGGCCGATATCGAAATTGCGCCCCGCAACATTGTAGCGTTTGCCGTCAAGAGCCTTCTTGTATTCGGCAGCCATTGCGGCCGCGAAACCTTCCGATACCGCAGGCAGCGCCACACGGCCTTCGGGGCGCTTCGGGCCTGCGAGCGATGGGACGACGGAGCCGAGATCGAGCGTTAGCAATTCGGTGAACACCGGGTCCTTCGACTTCGAATCGCGGAAAAGGCCCTGAGCCATGGAATACTTCGTCACCAGTGCCACACGGTCCGCCGCGCGGCCGGTGGTTTTAAGATAATCGATCGTTCCGGAATCGACGGGGAAGAAGCCACAGGTCGCGCCGTATTCCGGCGCCATATTAGCGATGGTCGATTTATCGGCGACCGAAAGATGATCGAGACCGACGCCGAAGAACTCGACGAACTTGCCGACCACGCCTTGCTTGCGCAGCATTTGCGTGACGGTGAGCACGAGGTCGGTGGCGGTTACGCCCTCTTTCAGTTTGCCCTTGAGCTTGAAGCCGACCACGTCCGGCAACAGCATCGACAAGGGCTGACCGAGCATCGCGGCTTCGGCCTCAATGCCGCCAACGCCCCAGCCCAGAACAGCAAGGCCATTGACCATCGTGGTGTGTGAGTCTGTGCCGACGAGCGAGTCGGGATAGACGACCTCGAACGTGCCCTTCTTCTTGTCGACGATGAGCTTGTCTTTTTTTGTCCAGACCGTCTGCGCGAGATATTCCAGATTGACCTGATGGCAGATGCCGGTGCCGGGCGGCACGACGGAAAAATTCGAAAACGCTTTCTGACCCCATTTGAGAAATTCGTAGCGCTCTTGGTTCTGCTTGTATTCCTCAGTAACGTTCTTGCCGAACGCCTTGTTGTCGCCGAAGAAGTTCACGATCACTGAGTGGTCGATGACGAGATCGACCGGCACCAAGGGATTGATCTTCTCGGCGTCGCCGCCGAGCGACTTCATGGCGTTGCGCATGGCAGCAAGATCGACAACGGCCGGCACGCCGGTGAAGTCCTGCATTAGTACACGTGCGGGCCGGAATGCGATTTCATGTTCGAGGGTCTTCTTTTTGGCCCACTTTGAGAAAGCGACGATGTCAGCCTTCTTGACCGTGCGGTCGTCTTCATTCCGCAACATGTTCTCGAGCAGCACCTTCATCGAGTATGGCAGCCTCGATATCCCCGTCAGGCCATTCTTCTCAGCCGCAGGCAGGCTGTAATAAACGTAAGTCTTGCCGCCGACCTTGAGCGTTTTCTGGCACTTGAAGCTGTCGAGTGAGGGCATGAGGCGATCCCGATTCAATGGTTAGAGGCACAGGAGAAAGGTAATAAAGCACCGTCAGAACGGTTTGTTCGCGACGGAAGCGTGCGATTTGCGGCGGCTGATTGTGTGCTGCACCAAGTTCCGGTTTTATAGAATCTTTCCAGTCTGTCCACCACACCGACTATGGATTGTCTGCAAATCATTGGGCTTATGAGGACGTGATCTCAGTTCATCATTCAGGCCCACCTCGAAAGCCGTCGGTTCAGTCATGAGGCTTTCGGCGCGCGGGATTAGATGTGTGCGGGGCGGACGTGAGATATTCGCGGGCCTCGATTTCCAGGTGTCCGCCGGAAAGGCCCTCGCCGTGACCGGCGCGAACGGGGCCGGAAAATCGTCCCTGCTGCGCATGATCGCGGGCCTGCTACCAGTTGCGGAAGGTGCAATCTCGACTAGCGGCGGCGACGCCGAACTCTCTCTCGCAGAACAATCACACTACCTTGGCCATCGCGACGCGCTGAAGCCCGCACTTACCGTTACCGAGAACTTGAATTTCTGGCGCGACTTTCTCTGGGGCAAAACTTTCGACTCGCATGCATGCCTTGAAGCCGTCGGCCTTGGACATGTTGTGCACCTGCCGGCCACTGTTCTTTCAGCGGGTCAGCGGCGCAGACTTTCGATTGCGCGTCTGCTTTGCGTGCAGCGTCCGCTGTGGTTGCTAGACGAGCCGATGTCTGCACTCGACGCCGCGGGGCAAAAAATCTTTGCGTCTCTGATGACGAAACATCTCAAAGGCGGCGGACTGATCGTGGCCGCAACGCACGGGCCGCTCGGTGTCACTGCAAAGGAATTGCGGATCGGAGGCGGCACGTGACCGCGCTTCTTGCAATCATCCGCCGCGATATGCGAATCGCGCTGCGCGTCGGCGGCGGCGCATTGATCGGCGTGCTGTTTTTCCTGATCGTAATTGTTTTGCTGCCTTTCGCGGTCGGTCCTGATCTTGCGCTGCTCAAGCGCATCGGACCTGCAATCCTGTGGCTCGGTGCTTTACTTGCAAGCCTGCTCACGCTCGACAGGCTGTTCACCGCCGATCAGGATGACGGGTCGCTCGATCTCATCATGACGAGCCGCACGCCGCTGGAGTTGACGTGTGCCGCAAAGGCCATCGCGCATTGGCTCGCTGCCGGATTGCCGTTGATCGCCGCAACTCCGTTCGTCGCGATTCTTCTAAATCTGGACACGCCGGCGGCCCTCGCCATCGCCCTGACGCTGCTCGTTGGATCGCCTGCCTTAACCTTCACAGGCATGATCGGTGCGGCGCTCGCCGTGACTTTGCG
>JBBRGE010000324.1:0-3153 GCA_038241045.1 Hyphomicrobiales bacterium
GTTCGCGCTGCGAAACGCAAGGCGCTTGCCATTCTCATCCCGACGCGCGAGATATTCCGCTGCAAGCCGCCAGCGGAGATAATTTCTTGACCATCAAGGGAAAAGCCTACATCGCCGGGATTTTCGAGCATCCCACCCGGCATGCACCCGATAAATCCACCGCGCAACTCCATGCCGACTGCGCCAAGGGTGCGCTTGCGGATGCTGGTCTGACGAAGGCCGATGTCGATGGCTATTTCTGCGCGGGCGATGCGCCGGGCGGCGTCATAGCGATGGCGGATTATCTCGGCCTCTCCAAACTGCGCCATCTCGATGCGACCGAAACCGGCGGCTGTTCATACATCATTGCGCTCGGTCACGCCGCGCAGGCGATTGCCGCCGGCAAATGTTCGGTCGCGCTGATTACGCTCGCAGGTAAGCCGCGCACCGGGCCGATGCCGCCGCGCACGTTTGGCCCTGAAATCGATTTCGAGATCGCCTATGGTGCGACGACGCACAATGCTTACGGCATGTGCGCGATGCGCCACATGCACGATTTTGGCACGACGAGTGAACAACTCGCATGGGTAAAGGTCGCAGCCTCGCATCACGCGCAATATAATCCGCACGCGATGCTGAAGGAAGTTGTCACCGTCGAGGATGTTCTCAACTCGCCGATGATTTCCGATCCGCTCCATCGTCTCGATTGCTGCGTCGTGTCCGATGGCGGCGGCGCGCTGGTCGTGACGACGCCGGAGATCGCGAAGAAACTCAAACGTCCGCAGGTGCGCCTGATCGGCCACGCTGAATCCATCAAAGGCCCGAATGGCGGCCGCAACCTCGATCTCACTTATTCTGCGGGCGTGCGCACCGGACCGGCAGCCTTCGCGGAAGCTGGCATTATGCCGAAGGATATCAAATACGCGTCGATCTACGACAGCTTTACCATCACGGTGGTGATCCAGCTCGAAGATTTAGGCTTCTGCAAGAAAGGCGATGGCGGCAAGTTCGTCGCCGATGGCAATCTGATTTCGGGCGTCGGCAAGCTGCCATGGAATACGGATGGCGGCGGGTTGTGCAACAATCATCCGGTCAATCGCGGCGGCATCACAAAAATTATCGAAGCGGTGCGGCAGTTGCGCGGCGAGGCACATCCGAAAGTGCAGGTGCCGAACTGCGATCTCGCTGTCGCGCACGGGACCGGCGGATTACTCGGCGTGCGCCACGCGGCATCGACCGCCATTCTGGAGCGCGTGTTATGAGCGGGACGCCAAAATATTCTGCACCGATTGAAAATCCAGAAACCGCGCATTTTTGGGAAGCCGCGCGCAAAAGAAAATTCCTCATCAAGCGTTGCACGGCGTGCAAGGAGCCGCATTATTTCCCCCGTTCGATCTGCCCGTTTTGCGATTCCGGCGATACGGTGTGGGAAGAGAGCAAGGGCGAGGGCGTAATCTATTCCTACAGCCTGATGCGGAAATCGCCGACCGGGCCATTTGCCATAGGATATGTCACGCTCGATGAAGGCCCGTCGTTGCTGACCAATTTTGTCGATACGGATTTGAGCGCATTGAAAATCGGCCAGCGTGTGAAAATTATCTGGAAGCCGACGGACGGCGCGCCATTGCCTTTTTTTACGCCGTCATCATAAGGACCGCGCATGCCGATCAAATACGATGAGGTGATGGCGCTAAAAAACGTCGGCCAGAAATATTCATGGACCGACCGCGACGTCATGCTCTATGCGGTCGGCATCGGCATGGGCGCCGACCCCATGGACCAAAAGGAATTGTCGTTCGTCAATGAAGGCTACATCACGCCGCGCGAGTTGAAGGTTGTCCCGACCTATGCGTCCGTCGCCGCATGGGGCGCGAACGCCGGTCCCATCGACGTCAATCGAGTCATGGTGGTGGACGGCGAGCGCGACATCACGTTTCACAAGCCGATGCCGGTGACGGCGAACATCATGGCGGACTCCAGCATTCTCGGCGTGTTCGACAAGGGCAAGGACAAGGGCGCGGTGATTTTGCGGAAGACCGTTCTCAAGGATGAGAAGGGTGAGAATCTCGCAACCCTGATCGCTTCGCAGTTCGCGCGCGGCGATGGCGGCTTCGGCGGACCGTCCGACGGCCAGCCTGAGCCGCATAAAATTCCAACGCGCGCGCCGGACATGAGCGTGGACATCTCAACACGGCCCGATCAGGCGTTGATCTATCGGTTGTGCGGCGACCGCAATCCACTTCACAGCGATCCCGAATTTGCCAAGCGCGCGGGCTTCGACCGGCCAATTTTACACGGCATGTGCACCTATGGTCTGAGTTGCCGCGCGGTGCTGCAAACCTATGCGGATTACGATCCGCGCGCGTTCAAGCAACACGTCACGCGTTTCTCTGCACCGGTGTTTCCGGGCGAGACGGTGTCGTTCGATTTGTGGAAAGACGGCAACGTGATTTCGTTGGAAGGCCGGGTGAAGGCGCGTAACGTCACCGTCATCAGAAACGGCAAGACCGTTTTGGCGAACTGAAGAGAGCTGAAGTCATGAAACTAACCCATGAGGCGAGCGGCACATTCGCCATCGCGCCGACCCCGTTTTTCGACGATGGCAAGATCGACTACGAGTCCATCGACCGCCTGACCGATTTCTACGCGCAGGTCGGCTGCAACGGCGTCACTGTGCTTGGCATCTTAGGCGAAGCGCCCAAGCTGGAAGGCAATGAGTCGCTGGACGTTGCGACGCGCTTCATCAAGCGCAACAAGAATTTACAGATCATCGTCGGGGTTTCCGCGCCGGGATTGGCCGCGATGCGCTCGCTGGCGCGGGCATCGATGGACGCGGGCGCGGCTGCGGTGATGATCGCGCCGCCGCCGCATCTGCGCACCGACGAGCAGATCACGGGATACTTCAAGCAGGCGGCGGACGCCATCGGTGACGACATTCCATGGGTGCTGCAGGATTACCCGCTGACGCTGACGGTCATCATGACGCCGACGGTGATCCGCAAGATCGTGATGGACTCCAAGTCCTGCGTGATGCTCAAACATGAGGATTGGCCCGGGCTGGAGAAAATTTCCACGCTGCGCGGATTCCAGAAAGACGGCTCATTGCGGCCGATGTCGATCCTGACCGGCAATGGTGCCACGTTTCTCGATTTCGAGATGGAGCGCGGCGCGGAT
>JBBRGE010000325.1:0-3146 GCA_038241045.1 Hyphomicrobiales bacterium
GCCGGCAGTGCGCGACGCAGCGCAGTTGCGAACCGTTGCAGATGACGAAATTCACGATCCACGATTTTCTTGATTGGCGGCACGGTTTCGACCGACGCGCGCGTCATAAAGCGCGCAGCAGCTGACATTTGATGATCGGGACTAAGACACCAGCGCAGGGGTGGGCCGACCAAAGCCAGTAAAATCGCTTCCACGCTCGGATGGCCGCTGCCCGCTTCTTCCGCCGCTTTCAGCTCGGCGAAGCGTTCGCGATTGAGCACCGTGGTGCGGCTGACGAACAGATCCGCGAGCAATTCATCCTTCGAGCCGAAATGATAATTCACCGCCGCCAAATTGACACCCGCGGCCGCGACGATATCGCGCATCGTCACCTCGCCGAAGGAACGCTCCGCCCACAATTTTTCAGCCGCCGTGAAAATCGCCATTCTGGTCTGGTCGCTGGACATCGGCACCACATGTAGCAACGCTTGAGTTTCGCACTGCGAGACGAAAATCAAACAATTGTATGAAGGCAGCTTGTCATTCAAACAAATGTATGAAATCAAGCTAACAGCAAGAGCGCCGCGTCGCAAGCCGGTCGTTTCGGAAATGCAATGTCAGGAGCCCTGACGTGTTTTCTGCGCCATGGACTCGGCGGTGTGTCGGGTGCAAGATTTTTTCCAGCCAACAGCAAATGAGGAACGTCACATGGATTTCACGATGTCTGATCGCCAGAAGGAATGGCTGAATCGCGTCTCGTCGTTCATGGACAAGCATGTCCGCCCCGCCGTTCCCGAATACAAGAAGCAGGATGCCACGGGTGAGCGCTGGAAGGTCATTCAGATTGTCGAAGATTTGAAAAAAAAGGCGCGTGCTGAAGGTCTCTGGAACATGTTCATGCCGCCGTCGTCGCATGAGGACAATGAATTCCGCGGCGCGGGCCTCACCAATCTCGAATACGCGCTGCTCGCAGAGCAAATGGGCCACATCGGTTTTGCGTCGGAAGTGTTCAACTGCTCCGCGCCCGATACCGGCAATATGGAAGTGATCATGCGCTACGGCTCCAAGGAGCAGAAGCGCCAATGGTTGCGCCCGTTGATGGACGGCGAAATCCGCTCCGCCTTTCTGATGACCGAACCCGCAGTAGCGTCGTCCGACGCAACCAACATCGAGACCAGCATCAAGCGCGACGGCGATCACTACGTTATCAATGGCACCAAATGGTGGTCGTCGGGCGCGGGCGATCCGCGCTGCAAGATCGCCATTCTCATGGGCAAGACGGATTTCGATGCGCCGAAGCATCAACAGCAGTCACAGATTCTGGTGCCGCTCGACACCAAGGGCATCACGATTGAAAAGATGCTGCCGGTATTCGGTTTCGATGACGCGCCGCACGGCCATGCGCAAATTCTGCTTGAGAACGTCCGCGTGCCCGCGAGCAATCTGTTGCTGGGTGAAGGCCGCGGCTTTGAGATAGCGCAAGGTCGCCTCGGTCCGGGCCGAATCCATCACTGCATGCGCACCATTGGCAAGGCCGAGGAAGCGCTGGAGAAAATGGTCAAGCGTTTGTCGTCGCGCACGGCGTTCGGCAAAAAGATCATCGAACATTCGGTGTGGGAACAGCGCATCGGCGAAGCGCGCACCGACATTGAGTTGAACCGTCTGCTGTGCCTCAAGGCCGCCGACATGATGGACAAGGTCGGCAACAAGACCGCGCAGCTTGAAATCGCGATGATTAAAGTGTCGGCGCCCAACATGGCGCTACGCATCATCGACAATGCGATTCAGGCCTACGGCGCGGCTGGCGTGTCCGACGAAGCGGGTCTCGCCAAGGACTACGCCGGCATCCGCACGCTGCGTCTTGCGGACGGTCCCGATGAAGTTCACAATCGTGCCATCGCACGACTTGAGCTTCGCAAATACGCGAATGCTCCAACCAAGCATTGATCGCTTATCATGGCTGCAGGTGGCGTCCGTCAGGACGACGAGTATTCAGGCACCAAGCCTGTCGAGGAGCGTCATCGCGTCAACGATGCCGCCCTCGCGGCGTGGATGTCTCAGCACGTCGAAGACTTCAAGGGCCCGTTGTCCGTTTTGCAATTTAAGGGCGGTCAATCGAATCCGACTTACCGTCTCGACACACCGACGACGTCCTATGTGATGCGGCGCAAGCCGTTCGGTAAATTGCTGCCGTCGGCGCATGCGGTCGATCGCGAATTCAAGGTGATTGCAGCGCTGCACAAGCAGGGCTTTCCGGTCGCGCGTGCCTACGCTTTATGTATGGACGACGCAGTGATCGGCGCGGCGTTCTATATCATGTCGATGGAAGAGGGGCGGGTGTTCTGGAATCCACAGCTGCCGAACCAGCCGCCCGAGGAACGCCGCGCGATCTTCGCCGACAAGATCGAGACGCTGGCGAAACTGCACAGCTACGATCCTCACAAAATTGGCTTGAGCGATTTCGGCAAACCCGGAAATTATTTCGGGCGGCAAGTCGATCGATGGACGAAACAATATCGCGCGTCCGAGATTCATATGATTCCGGAAATGGATCGTCTGATCGAGTGGCTGCCGAAGACGCTGCCGCGGCAGGAACGCGTCTCAGTCGTGCATGGCGACTATCGCCTCGACAATATGATCTTCGATCAGGACAAGCCGAAGGTGAAAGCGGTTCTAGACTGGGAATTGTCCACGCTCGGCGATCCGATGGCAGACTTCACCTACCTGCTGATGCAATGGGTGATGCCTGGCCTTGAAGGTGCGGATTTAAAAGCGCTCAACATTCCGACCATGGAAGAAGCGACCGCGATCTATTGCAAAGCGTCGGGGCGCACATCGATTCCCGACATCAATTGGTATTTTTCCTACAACCTCTTTCGTCTTGCCGGCATCACGCAAGGCATTGCCAAGCGTATCAAGGACGGCACGGCGGCAAGTGCAAAAGCTGCGGAATCGGCGGCGCGCACCGTGCCGCTCGCAAAAGCATCGTGGAGCTTCGCGCAAAAGGCGGGCGCAAGCTGATCGGCGCGCGGCGCGCGAAAACACTTCAAGAAAAATCGGGAGAACGTCATGGGTCGCCTCGAAGGCAAGTCCGTCATCATCACAGGCGCGGGCAGTGGCATCGGGCGCGCAGCGTCGCTGATGTTCACCAAGGAAGGCGCAAAGCT
>JBBRGE010000326.1:0-3135 GCA_038241045.1 Hyphomicrobiales bacterium
ACGCCACGACCTTGAGAATCATCAGGTCTTTGCGAGCCGCGTGTTCTGATCCCGTTACCGGTTTCTGGCTTGCCCCTTCAGCTAACCAAAACCGACGCCCCAGACACGCGGGTGTCTCAGACACTCCGTTCGCACCCGGCAAATCGCCGGGCGCGCACCATGACTCATAGAAAGATCACCTTTGACCTCTTTTCAGGATTTCGGCCTCGCCGATCCCATCTCGCGTGCTCTTAAAGAAGAGAACTACCACACGCCCACGCCTATCCAGGCTCAGACTATTCCCATCGCCATCACCGGACGCGACGTTATCGGCATCGCCCAGACCGGCACCGGCAAGACAGCGGCTTTCGCGCTTCCTATCCTGCATCGCCTGCTGGAAAACCGCATCAAGCCGCAGCCGAAAACCTGCCGCGTGCTGGTCCTGAGTCCAACCCGCGAATTGTCGGGACAGATTCTCGAGAGCTTCAATGCCTATGGCAGGCACATGAAGCTCACCTCCGCGCTCACCATTGGCGGCGTGCCGATGGGCCGTCAGGTCCGCTCAATGATGCAGGGCGTCGATGTCCTCGTGGCCACCCCGGGCCGTCTACTCGACATGGTTCAGGGCAACGCGCTCAAGCTCGGTCAGGTCGAATATCTCGTCCTCGATGAAGCCGACCGCATGCTCGACATGGGCTTTATCAACGACATCCGCAAAATTGTCGCCAAGCTGCCCGCCAAGCGTCAGACGCTGTTCTTCTCGGCCACCATGCCGAAGGACATCGCCGATCTCGCCGATCGCATGCTGCAAAATCCCGCACGTGTCGCGGTGACGCCGGTGGCATCGACGGTCGAGCGCATTACCCAGCGCGTCCTGCAGGTCGATCACTCGTCTAAGCCAGCAATTCTCGCGCAGCTTCTGAAGTCCGAACAGGTCAACCGCGCTCTGGTGTTCACACGCACCAAGCACGGCGCCGACAAGGTTGTGAAGAGTCTGGTGAGAGCCGGCATTCCCGCCGAGGCCATTCACGGCAACAAGTCGCAGAACCATCGTGAGCGTGTGCTTGCCGCGTTCCGCACCGGCGAAATCCGCACTCTGATTGCGACCGACATTGCGGCTCGCGGCATTGACGTCGATGGCATCAGCCACGTCATCAATTTCGTTCTAACCAATATTCCCGAAACCTATGTGCATCGCATCGGTCGCACCGCGCGCGCGGGCGCCGACGGCACCGCGATCTCGCTGGTCGCAGGCGCTGAGGAACTCGGATATCTGCGCGACATTGAAAAGCTGATCCGTATCACGCTGCCGAAGGAAGACCGCCGCACGCCAGGCGGTCAGCGACCGGCTCAGGCCGCTCCCGCGCAGCAAAATCGCGGCCAGAGATCGAACGGCCACGGGCATTCGCCACGTTCAAACGACGGCGCACCAGGATCGCAAGGTCCGCGACGCCGCCGTCGTCCAGGTGGCGGCAACGGCATGGTCCAGACCCAGCGCCACGAAGGTAGCCGTCACGAGCAACCGCGCTCGCACGGCAACACCAAGGGCGACGGTATTCAGGGCGTGGCCTTCCTGCACCGCGAGAGCCGTCCGGCGCAAGCGCAACCCAAGCGCAATCAGCGTCCGCATCGTTCATAATCGGATTCGAAACGTATTGAGAGGACTTGGAAACCCCTATGGCTAAAGAAGAACTGATCCAGTTCGAAGGGCTTGTTACGGAAATTCTTCCCGACGCGCGCTATCGCGTTCAGCTCGACGCCGGACACGAAATCGTCGCCTACACGGCGGGAAAAATGACGAAAAACCGCATCAAGACGCTGGCGGGCGACCGCGTGACGATCGAGATGTCGCCTTACGATCTTGAAAAAGGCCGTCTGATTTTCCGTCATAAGGACGAGCGTCCGAGTGGCGGACCGCCCCGCGGCACACCGCCGCGCGGCCAGTTCCGGCGCCGCTGATCCAGCGATATAAAGTAACGGAGAGATCGCGCGCCATAATTTTTAAGGCGCGCGATTTCGTCGCACTCGCACGTTCCGGCGGAACTAAAAATCGCGCCGCCTCAGGATTGTTTTGAGGCCTCAGTTCACGTAATGTTGAAATATCGATCTTCGGCCGGACGACATGCACTCCACCGGTACAGCCGGTTTAACGCTGACGACCTCTTCCAAATTTCGATCTCACCGGCCCATTTCACTCAATGCGGAATGGGTCACTATCTATCTACTTGAGAAGGACTACCCCGTGAGCATGGGAACAGTGAAGTGGTTTAACGCGACCAAGGGTTTCGGTTTCATTCAGCCGGATGATGGCGGAAACGACGTGTTCGTTCACATCAGCGCCGTCGAGCGCGCGGGTCTGGGCACCCTGCGCGAAGGCCAGAAGATCAGCTACGAAATCGTTGCCGATCGCCGTTCGGGCAAGTCGTCGGCCGACAATCTCCGCGCCGCTGACTGATTGAGATTTTTGCGGCCAAGCCTTCGAAGCGAAAGCCTTCGAGGTAAACGCCCGCGAAGCTCAGGCCGAAGACATGACATCGTAACTAATAAAGGCCGCGCATGCGCGGCCTTTTTGTATCAAGAGTTTGGCGGCGTTTGCGTATTCAACTCGCCGTGCGCGCCACCGAAGTCGATTGACGCGGGCGCGTGTAGCACTGGTCGGTCAATGTGACCGCCGTCTTCATGACGTAGCCGACTGCCGGCGTGTAGGTATAGGCGATCTCGCTCCAAATCAGCTGCGTGTTGTTGACGACAAGACCTGCCGGGACGGTCACGGTCGATCCGACCGTTCGCCCTGCGATGCCTTGGCCGTCGCTCCAAGCAACCGTTGCCTGTCCCGACCCGTTGATGCTGACGGCGGACACCCGCAGCGTCATCGGCGTACCCGAATACGGCGTCATGATCGCCGAGCCCATTTTGAAAAAATTCGTAATGTTGAGATTCGTCACAATGGTATTTTGCGACACCAGATCCGAGAGCGTGCGCGCGGTGATCGTCACCTTGCGGTCAGCGGCAACGCCGTTGGAAAGCTCGATCGTTCCGAAGAAGATCACCAGCATCAGCGGCACGATGAAAACGAATTCGATCGCCGCCATGCCGCTGGTATCGCG
The DNA here is from genome assembly GCA_038241045.1 of Hyphomicrobiales bacterium. Classification (GTDB taxonomy): domain Bacteria; phylum Pseudomonadota; class Alphaproteobacteria; order Rhizobiales; family Xanthobacteraceae; genus Afipia. The sequence goes on from JBBRGE010000326.1 coordinate 3,087, forward strand.
CTTCATGCGCGAAGCGAGATAACGCAGCCTGAGCAGAAATTTCATATTC
>JBBRGE010000327.1:0-3115 GCA_038241045.1 Hyphomicrobiales bacterium
CGCACATCATCATGACAAAAGGATTTTTGCTGGCGACATTCATCGCGACGAATTCGCCGCCATGCGCGATCACTTGCCCGACCAGACGCCCGCCTTGCGAGACCACGATGGGACGATGACCCGCGGCATGCAGCATTTTAACGAGATCGAGCGCGCCATTGTCGGCGGCACCCGATTCAAGCGTCGGCACCGCGATCAAAACAGTGAGCGTGCCGGCGAGATTTCGATTGGCGGGCGCAGGGATTGCCAGATCCGACAGCGCATCGCGGTTCTCCGACAAGGGAGACTCGTGACTTCGCGCTGCGGTCGGGTTCGCCATGCAAATCGTTTCCGGGAATAATCTCGAAATTGAAAGACGAATGAGGCTTTTAAGGGATCGCCGGTCGAAACGTGAAAGGCCGCAATGAATCGATCTGTCCGTTGACGTATCACGCCTGTCATATCAATAACAGTCTGCAGCCGCGATCCATCCCAGAAAAATCCGCAAGCGCAAAAGCTGAATTCATGAATCATTCAACGCAGATAGCGCCGGTAACCATGCCGGGCTTTATCGAAGTTGGCGGCGAACAATCTTTGCGCCGCATCGCAGTGCGGGCGCGCAAGGGAAAATCACCCGGATTGTTCTGGCTCGGCGGATTCAAATCCGACATGGGCGGCACCAAGGCGGTCGCGCTCGATGCGTGGGCCTCTGAACGCGACCGCGCCTGCGTACGATTCGATTATTCGGGCCACGGCGAATCGGGCGGCGATTTCAAGGATGGCACCATCGGGCAATGGCACGAGGAGTCGCTCAAAGTATTCGAGTCGTTTTGCCACGGCCCGCAGATCGTCGTCGGCTCGTCGATGGGCGGATGGATGGCTTTGCTTCTGGCGCGCGCGTTGGCGAAAAAGAAAGACATGAAGGCGACGCTTGCGGGATTGGTGCTGATTGCGCCCGCGCCAGATTTCACCGAAGAACTGATGTGGAAAAATTTTTCGCCGGAGATCAAAAAAGAAATCGAGACCACGGGCGTGTGGCATCGTCCGTCGGACTACGGCGAGCCCTATCCGATCACGCGCAATCTGATCGAGGAAGGCCGCAACCATCTGGTGCTCGGCGGTTCTATCGAGACCGGGTGTCCGGTGCGCATCCTGCAAGGCGCGCAGGATCTCGATGTGCCGTGGCAACACGCGTTCGCGCTGACGCATTGCCTGCCGAGCGACGATGTGGTGTTGACTTTAATTCAGGACGGCGATCACCGGCTGTCGCGGCCGCAGGACATCGCGCGGCTGATGGCGGCGGTGGCGGAGTTTAGTGGGCCGACGCCATGACGGGTTACAGCCGCGGCGTCTGGCTCCTCGCAATGAGCCTTTCGGCGTTGGCGGGATTTGTCGATGCACTGGGTTTCATCGCGCTCGGTGGTTTCTTCATATCCTTCATGAGCGGCAACTCGACCCGCGCCAGCGTTGCGCTCACGCTCGGCTCCGAGGAGGCATGGCTCGCATTCGAATTGATCGCGTGTTTCGTGCTGGGCGTCATCGGCGGCGCGCTCGTCGCGGCGCGATTCAACAATCGCGCCCGTGGCGTTGTGCTGGGCTTCGTCGCCGCGCTGCTGTGTCTTGCGGCTGTGCTGCACGGATTTGGAATGTCGAAGGCCGCGATTTTCGTAATGACTTTGGCGATGGGCGCGGAAAATTCGGTGTTCCTGCGCAACGGTGAGGTCAGCATCGGACTGACTTACATGACCGGCACGCTGGTCAAGATGGGTCAGAAAATCGCGCAGGCCGCAGTCGGTGGTTCGCGTTACGAATGGCTGCCTTATCTGATGTTGTGGGTGGGCCTGATGGCGGGCGCGATTGCGGGCGCGGCGCTCTATCCGCGTCTCGGATTGAATGCGCTATGGATCGCGGCGGTGTGGGCGGCGGTGCTCGCAGTGATTGCGGCGCGATCCGAAGGCGATTAGGCGCAAACCCATTCGGCGCGCGCATCGTCGTCGTTCTCGCTGGCCGAGTATGTTTGTGCCAGCTTTGCGAATTCCTCGCGCGGCAGTAATTTTGACAGCGCCCACGCGGCCGCACCGCGCACCAATGGATTCTCATCGTCGAGCAGCGCGCGTGCATTTTCAGCAAGCGATGCGTCACCGGAGTTGCCGATGGCGACCAGAACGTTTCGCATGAAGCGCGCACGTCCGATGCGTTTGACGGGAGATTTCGTGAACATCGCGCGAAATGAAGAGTCGTCGAGTTGCGCCAACTCCGCCAATGAAGGCGCGCGCAACTTATCACGCGCAGAGAGTTTCGCCTCATGCCCCGCTTGCGCGAACTTATTCCACGGACACACGGCAAGACAATCGTCGCAGCCGTAGATGCGATTGCCGATGGCTTCGCGGAATTCGCGCGGGATCGGGCCTTTGTGTTCGATGGTCAGATACGAAATACATTTGCGCGCGTCCAACCGATACGGCGACGGAAATGCATCAGTCGGGCAGACATCGAGACACGCACTGCACGAGCCGCAATGATCGACCTCGCTCTCGTCGCGCTCCAGCTCCAGCGTCGAGAAAATCGCACCGAGAAACAACCACGAGCCATATTCGCGCGACACCAAATTCGTATGCTTGCCTTGCCAGCCGAGACCGGCGCGTTCGGCCAGCGGTTTTTCCATCACGGCGGCGGTATCGACAAAAACCTTCACGTCGCCGCCCGCATTCGCAACGAGCCAGCGCGCAAGCTCCTTCAATCTCTTTTTGATGAGATCGTGATAATCGTCGCCGCGCGCGTAAACCGAAATGCCGCCGCGCGTCTTGTGTTCGAGAATGGCCAGCGGGTTGTCGTCGGGTCCGTAATTCACACCCAGCATAATGATCGAGCGCACATCGCCCCACAGCACTTGCGGAGACGCGCGTCGCGCCGGATCGTTCGCCAGCCAGTCCATGTCGCCATGCGCGCCGTCGTCGAGAAATGTTGTCAGGCGCTGATGCGCGTCGGTGGTCGCGTCGGGTGAGGTGATGCCGAGTGTTGAGAATCCGAGCGTCTTTGCCTGCGCGATCAGCGCGGCTTTCACGTCCGTAGGATTCAGAAATCCAGATCCGCGTAATGCGCCGCCGCTGGCACGCCCGCCAGCCACTCGCCCAGC
>JBBRGE010000328.1:0-3113 GCA_038241045.1 Hyphomicrobiales bacterium
ATTACGACCGAACTTTGCGCTATGTCGCCGAGCGCGCGAACCTGATCAAAGTATCGGAAGACGATCTCATCGGTCTGTTCCGCACATCCGATGCAGCGCACGCGTTGAAACGACTCCGCGCGATGAACCCGGTGGCGATGAGTCTCGTCACCAGAGGCGAGCGTGGCGCGGCGTTGCACGACGGCGCAACTGTCTTGGAACAACGCGCGATTAAGGTGGATACGAACGATACCATTGGTGCAGGCGACGCCAGCGCAGGCGGTATGCTGTTCAGCTTGATGCGGTCGCCGCTCGCGTCAGGCGAGAGTCACCTGCGCTTCGCTGTTGCGGCCGGCAGCGCTGCGTGCGTACAGACCGACGGATCGCCGCCGACGCTTGAACAGATAGCGCGCATCATCGAGATGATGGACGACCCGCAGGGCTAGACTGTTCGGCCTGCTCGGGATTTTGTTTGCAGTCCCGCTGATGGTGGTGCTGATGATTCTCGTGCGGAAGCTCTATTTCGAACGCGCGCTGGAAAGCAAACCGGTCACGCCCGAATTCAGTCCTGCAACCGCGCCTGGCATTTAGCAAAAGCCAGGCATTCAGCAAAAGCCGGGCATTCAGAAAAAGCCGGGCATCCAGCAAAAGCCGGGCATCCAGCAAAACTAGAACGCGCGATCAAAGCCAGTCGCGGGCGAGCAGAAATTCGTCGTATAGCCTGGCTTCGTGCGTGCCGGGTTCGGGTTTCCAGTCGTAGCGCCAGTCGACATGCGGCGGCATCGACATCAGGATCGATTCGGTGCGACCGCCCGATTGCAGACCGAACAGCGTGCCGCGGTCGTACACCAGGTTGAATTCGACGTAGCGTCCGCGCCGATAGGATTGAAACTCGCGCTCGCGCTGGCCGTACGTGACTTCGCGCCGCCGCTGCGCAATCGGCATCCAGGCGTCGAGAAAATGATCGCCGACGCTGCGCATCAGAGCAAACGAGAATTCGAAGTTTTGCTCGTTGAAGTCGTCGAAGAAGATGCCGCCGATGCCGCGCGGTTCCTGGCGATGCTTGATGTAGAAATATTCATCGCACCACTTTTTGAAACGCGGATGATACTGCGTGCCGAACGGGGCGAGCGCATCGCGACAGGTGCGATGGAAATGCCGTGCGTCGTCGTCGAACGCATAGTACGGCGTGAGATCCATGCCGCCGCCGAACCACCACACCGGTTGCGCCCCGGTTTTTTCTGCGATGAAAAAGCGCACGTTCAAGTGCACGGTCGGCACGTACGGATTGCGCGGATGCAAGACCAGCGAAACGCCCATCGCTTCGAATCCGCGTCCCGCGAGCTCCGGGCGCTGCGCTGAAGCGGACGGCGGCAGGTTGTGGCCGATGACGTGCGAGAAGCCAACGCCGGCGCGCTCCAGCAGATGGCCGCCTTCCAGCATGCAACTGGTACCGCCGCCGCCTTCGGTACGAACCCAGGTATCGCGACGAAATGGCTTGCCGTCGAGACTTTCGAGTTGCGCAACGAGCTGCGCCTGCAAACCGCCGAGGTAGCTCTTGACCGATTGAATGTTGGCGTTCATGGCGGCTATTCTGCCTGCAAGCCGGCGCGCGTGAATCGGCGACGCGCGCACGGCGTTGCCGCTATTTGAGATTCACGACGCGCTGGAATGTCGGTTGCGATGTTTAGGGTGTCTACAGCTGGCTGCGCCGACTTTCGATTGCGCGATAGCCGATGTCTCGGCGCATCTGACGTCCCCGGAATTGAATCTGCTCGGCGATCTCATACGCGCGGCGCTGTGCGACCCGCACCGTGTCGCCGAGCGCCGTGACGCATAATACGCGGCCGCCGGAAGTCACGACCGTGCCGTCAACGAGGGACGTGCCGGCGTGGAAAACGTGGAAGTCATCGCCTTTCGGAATCGCGCCGATTTCGTCGCCTTGCGTTGGATTCTCGGGATAGCCCGCAGCCGCGAGCACCACGCCGAGCGCGACGCGCCGATCCCATTCCGCCTCGACGCGATCCAGTGTGCCGCCGACTGCATGATCCACCAGCGAGAACAAATCGCTCTTCAGCCGCAGCATGATCGGCTGCGTCTCAGGGTCGCCGAGCCGGCAGTTGTATTCCAGCGTCTTCAGCGTTTTGTCCGGCATGATCATGAGGCCGGCGTAGAGAAAACCGGTATACGGATGACCGGCGGCGGCCATCCCGTTTACTACCGGCTGGATGATTTCCCGCATCGCTTTGGCATGCAGCTTGGGCGTGAGCACCGGTGCGGGCGAGTACGCGCCCATGCCGCCGGTATTCGGTCCCAGATCTGCATCGAGCAGGCGCTTGTGATCCTGACTGGTTGCCAAGGGCAGAATATGCTGTCCATCGACCATCACGCTGATGCTTGCTTCTTCGCCATCGAGAAATTCTTCGATGACCACGCGTGCTCCCGCGGCCCCCATGCGATGCCCGACCAGCATGTGATCGATAGCCTGATGCGCTTCGTCCTCGTCCATCGCGACCACGACGCCTTTGCCTGCCGCCAAGCCGTCGGCTTTGATGACGATCGGCGCGCCGTGCTGTTTGATGTACTCGTGCGCAGGCTCCGCATCCTGAAACGTCTGATGACGCGCGGTCGGGATGCGATGCTGGACCATGAATTTCTTTGCGAAGTCTTTTGAGCTTTCGAGCTGCGCTGCGTGCCGCGTCGGCCCGAAGATCTTCAGACCGGCCGCGCGAAAGGCGTCGACGATACCCGCGGCCAATGGCGCTTCCGGGCCGACCACGGTGAACAGCACAGCTTCGCGTTTCGCGAATTCCACCAAGGTGGGGATGGTGGTGATCGGCGCATTGAACAGCCCATCTTCTTTCGCCGTCCCCGCGTTGCCCGGCGCCACGTACACGCGGCCGACGCGTTTTGACTGCGCCAGTCGCCATGCAATCGCGTGCTCTCTGCCGCCGCTGCCGATTACCAATAGGTTCATTCAACCCCTGGACGTGAAATGTCCCGCCGCAATCCTTAACTGCAAGACCATAGATTAACAGGAGTGAATCGCGGCGGCATATCGAGCGCGACGACGCAGAAGCAATGGATTTGCTTTCGCGCGACCGCAGCCGCGGCAGCGCGAAATGTCAGTGCCG
>JBBRGE010000329.1:0-3109 GCA_038241045.1 Hyphomicrobiales bacterium
AATGTGTTTGTTGATTTCGTTCTCGACGCGAGTGCGCAGATCATTGGGATCCATGGCATCCAATTCCCAACACAACTGGCCATAGGTTTTCCGAAACCACGGCGCGCGCGGGTCTTTGCTCTTCTCCTTCACGTTGAAGGCAGGTCGCCGGCCAAGCGCGGTGCAATCGGCGCGAAGTAGAGCGATCCGCTTGACCGTAATATGCTCGCCACCATAGCGGCTGAGCCGCTCCGGAATGTCGCGCTCCGACATCCATAGTCCGCTCGGTCGTAGTCGCCGATGTAGAGTATTGTCAGCGGCGTTCCGGAATCAGATTGTGCTACGTCGTTGATAGCCGTCGCGCTGCCGAACCCGTGCATGACACGGAAGCCAACACCGTACTCGTCAAGCACGGGCTGCAACACGCCCCGGATCGTGCCCTTCTCGCTCCAAACCTCGACGCGTTCGGGCTGCTGTTGCCAGAAGTCGCGACGATAGGAGCGCGCCACGGCGAGTATGTATTGCGCCGGGTCGTCCCACGTCGCCACCTGTTCGAGCTCGCGGGTCTCGTCGACGATCCACTCCCAGGGAATCGTGCCTTCCTCGCGAGCCTCTTTCAGCAGACGGTAAACGGCCTGCATGTCGTTTTTGCTCATGGACGGGATCAGGTTCAACGAGAATAGTTTATAGCCGACACCACGGCCTGTGATCGGCTGGCTTTCTTCGGCGATTTCGTACATCGCCTTGATCATGTCGAGCGAGCGCTGTGACCGCCCGCGACCCTTTTTCATACTTGTCTGAAAATACTCAATCATGGCCGTACCGCCTTGGCCCGCTTGATCTCAGCCTCGATCTTCCGCCCTGCGCGCCAATTGCTCGGGCTGACCGAGATGACGAACCGCGCGACGCGGTCGCTTCAGTCACCACCCAGTGTTTCCGGCGCCGGATGCTGCGCACAGCCATGTCGTTCGCCTCGAACAGCCGGATCACGTCACGCTCGTGTTTTATCACGACCACCATTGCTCATCGTCCGATCCGACGCCGTTCCACCAAGCATCGAGAATGGCCGCTCGATGGCCTTGACTTTCCGGATGCCGGTCGCAGCTGCTTTCGAGCGGGTCGCGCATCGCATTGGTGTTGCCGACAGCATCGAACAACGATTGCGCATCCTCGATCCTGGTGTGGATGTCGGTCATGACGATTACGCCGTCTGTGCCCGCTTTTGACCCGCATCAGCAGCCGCTTTTTCGCTGCCGCGCCTGTCTGCGCTGCTCGACGTCAACAGGTCGCGCAGCGCAAATCCGCTCCCACTTGATGAGGTCGGCGAGCAGCCAGTAGCGGCGCGACTGGATGATGAGCGGCTTCGGAAATTCAGGATCGTCGCGCAGTCTGCGATTAAGCCACATGTCCGAGACTTCGCCGTAGCGGTCGCGAACCTTTGTCGAGTTTAGGTAACCGTCCCGTGAATTGTCGATCATCGCAAAGTCCCTCGTTAGAGAACATTTGCGACGAACTTAAAATGGGCTCCAGCAGAATGTCATTGAAAACAATTCGGATAAATTTGCAAAATGACGTCATTGAAAATAAGTCGGACTTTTTTGCAAAAAAAATGCGCGCTCCTAGCGCGCATTCGGAAAGCATGTTGATCGTGAAGTTACGAGTCTTTCCCCGCTTTGTCGGCAGCTACTGCTGTCTTATAATACTTTATGGCCTTGCGAATAGTGCGGTCGCCGCCAGCGGCTGGAAATTCATCGCAAAGCTTTTCGACCGCCTCACCCTCGTTTAGCGACTCATTCAATTCGTCGAACCGCCTGCCGATTTCCAACCAGTACGGCGGCGCGGCTTTCCTCGACGCACCGCGTTTTTTCACTTTCGCTGGCACCAACAGATCAGCAGCAATGCGCCTAACGGTCTCGTCGTCGTCACTCGCGCGAAGTTGCTGCGCGACTTTCGCAATCGCCTCGTCGCGCCGGCCTTCTGCGAGCAACCGCTTGATCTCGTGGGCGGCGACCGAGAAATTGGGGTGGCCCAGCTTTGCCATCGCTCACACCTTCTTCTTGCGGATCGGCGTGACATTCGCTGGGCGGTTGGTAATCAGACCTTCGACGTGGGCTGCCCAGCGCTCCAGCGCCGCCTTCTTCTCGGGTCCGAAGTCGTAGACTTGATAGTTGCCGACGATTCCGCTGAATGATCCCGAGACATGATTGAGGGTCCGCTCGATCACCGGAAGACTGATACCAAGCCGCTGCATTCCGACGGCAGCCGTACGACGCAGATCGTGCAGTCGCCATGCCGGGATGTTCATCGCGTCGTCGAGCCGCCTTTTGATTGATGACCAACCACTGACCGGCGTTTTGCCAGTCGTCGTGAAGACAATGTCGCCTGTCGTTTTGACGCTCGCAAGGATGTCGCGCGCCATCTGCGACAGATAAACGACGTGGGTGCGATGGTTCTTCGTTCGACTGCCGTCGATCGTCCAGATGCCATCATCGCCCAACTCGCTGCGGCGCATGCGCGCCACTTCGTTCAAGCGACAGCCCGTCAACAGCAGCAAACGAAATAGCGCGCCGAACGGTTCAGTGATCTGATCGCAGGCGTGCCAGAACTTGACGATTTCGGCATCTGTGAGCCAGCGTTCGCGCTTTTTCGACGCATCAGGCTTGGCAACACCGAGACATGGGTTCGTTTCAATCTTGCGATGATCAAGCAACCAACCAAACATCGCGCTGAGCGCATTGTAGAGCGCGCGTGGCCGTGACTCGCTAAGACCCGGAGTGCGCGGTGCGATTCCAGGAATTGCAAAGCGTCGCGCTTCGTCGATCACGCCCCAGATGTCGTGACCGTCGAGATCGCGCACGGGCTTGTCGAGCCAGCGTTCGGCCAGCCCGTTCTTGATCGGCGTCAGATCGTCAGGCTGCAGACCGAGCACTTTCGCCGTCTCGTTCCAGCGTCTTGTCTTCAGCTTCGCGTATTCTTCGATGAACTGTTTCGCGGCGGCAGCATAGCTGCTCGCGCTGCGCTGCTCGATCTCGACGCGCCGGCGGTGCTTGCGCGCTTTGTGATCAGCCGCAACATCGACGCCCAACTTGCGCTGCCGATGAATTTCGGCAGAAAGTTGGTGCGCCGCGCT
>JBBRGE010000330.1:0-3097 GCA_038241045.1 Hyphomicrobiales bacterium
TGGGCCGCATGACGGGAGCGGCAAAAAAAGGACATCACGTCCACACCCAGAACATGAAAACCAAGCGTTGGTGAGGACGATGACAATGGCATTGAGCAATTTAAACGACGTCAAATCTCCGTTCGTCGGTGGAGCCAGCGACCAACTCGTGACCGGCGCGCTTTCGACGCAACGCGCTTCGGCCAATTTCAAGAGCGCAAAGTTTCGCGGCTGGAAACGCGAGAACGGTCGTGTCGGCGTGCGCAATCATGTTATCGTGCTGCCGCTCGACGACTTGTCGAATTCGGCGTGCGAAGCGGTGGCCCACAACGTCAAGGGCACGATGGCTTTGCCACATGCCTATGGCCGTCTTCAGTTCGGTGAGGATCTTGAAGTTTTTTTCCGCACATTGATCGGCATCGGCTCCAACCCAAATGTTGCCGCCGTGGTCGTGATCGGTATCGAGGAAGGCTGGACCGGTCGCGTGGTGGATGGCATCGCGAAATCGGGAAAGCCGGTCATCGGTTTCGGCATCGAAGGTCATGGCGACATCGCCACGATTGCGAAGGCCAGCTACCAGGCCAAGCGGTTTGTGCAATGGGCGTCCGAACTCAAGCGTGAAGAACATCCCATCGCGGATTTGTGGGTTTCGACCAAGTGCGGGGAGTCCGACACGACGACGGGCCTGTCGTCGTGTCCCACCGTCGGCAACATGTACGACAAGCTGATCCCGCAAGGCATTTACGGCGTGTTCGGAGAGACTTCGGAAATCACAGGGGCGGAGCATCTTTGCAAGGCGCGTGCGGCGAACCCGGAGGTTGCCGATAAATGGTACAAGATGTGGAAGGCCTATCAGGACGATGTGATCGAAGCGCACAAGACCGACGATCTGTCCGACTCTCAGCCGACCAAGGGCAACATTGCCGGTGGTCTGACGACGATTGAGGAAAAGGCGCTTGGCAATCTTGAAAAGATCGGGCGGACGTCGAAGTACATCGATGCGCTTGAGCCAGCCGAAGCGCCGGCCAAAGGGCCTGGCCTTTACTACATGGATACATCTTCAGCCGCGGCCGAATGCGTCACATTGATGGCTGCAGCTGGATATGTCGTTCACACCTTTCCGACGGGACAAGGCAACGTGATTGGCAATCCGATCGTGCCCGTCATCAAGATCAGCGGCAATCCCAAGACACTGCGCACGATGGGAGAGCATATCGATGTCGATGTCACCGGTGTGCTCCGCCGTGAGATGACGCTCGATCAGGCGGGCGACGCATTGATCGACATGATCGTGCGAACCTCAAATGGACGCCTGACCGCGGCAGAGTCGCTCGGCCATCGTGAGTTCGTGCTGACGAAGCTCTATCGAAGCGCCTGACGTATCATCATGGCCGCCCAATCTCTCGCGGACGTGACCGAGCGGGTCGTATCCGCTTTCGTGCGCTTGGATTGTAGTGCCGGCAATGCGATATCCGTCGCGCGTGCACTCGTGACAGCGGAAGCGGACGGACTGAAAGGTCATGGTCTGTCGCGCGTTCCGACGTATCTCGCGATGGTCAGGAGCGGCAAGATCGACGGTAAGGCTCGTCCTTCGGCGTCGCTTAGTCATCCAGGTGTGTTGGCTATCGACGCCGCAAATGGTTTCGCCTATCCGGCAATCGATCTTGCTCTGGCGCAACTGCCGTCACTCGCAGCCAAGCAGGGAATTGTCGCCGCTTCGATTGCGCGTTCGAACCATTGCGGCGCAGCCGGATTGCCTTGCGAAGCGCTGGCGCGACAGGGTCTTGTCGCATTGCTGTTTGCAAACACGCCGAGCGCAATGGCTCCGTGGGGCGGCCGAGAGCCAGTGTTTGGCACGAACCCGATTGCGTTCGCGGCACCCCTTGCTGGACGAAATCCGGCCGTTGTGGACCTCGCACTCTCACGCGTGGCGCGCGGCCCGATCGTGGCGGCAAAGCAACGCGGAGAATCTATTCCGGAGGGGTGGGCGCTCGACGAAGATGGTCAACCAACCACGGACCCCGCGAAAGCACTCAGTGGCACCATGATCCCGCTTGGAGATGCGAAAGGTGCTGCTCTCGCGTTCATGGTTGAAGTACTGGCCGCCTGTATTCCGGGCGCAAATCTGGCATTCGAAGCCTCGTCCTTTCTCGACGAGAAAGGAGGGCCGCCCGCGACTGGTCAGTTGTTGCTGGCAATCGATCCGTCGGCATTTGGCCACGCGCGTTTCGGCGAGCGAATGGCAAGTCTCGTCAACGCGATCGAGGCTCAGCAAGGTGCGCGACTGTCGGGCGCAAAGCGGTTTGAAAATCGGGCACGCGCCGCGCGCGATGGCATTGCCGTTCCGGCCGAGATTGCGGCGATATTGGACGCTCAGTGATTTCGTCAGATATCTTATAATAGTACAAAGATACTAATCGCGCAGAGCGGGGATCACGAGGAACGGAAGCATTCCGAGGATCACGCTCACCAATGCAAAGACGATCAGCGCGTCATAGCTGCCCGTTGCATCGTGTATCAGTCCGCCGCTCCAAGAGCCTAACGCCGCGCCCAATCCGCTGCCGATCGAGATCGTGCCGAAAATCGTGCCGACATGTTCACCACGAAATATTTTCATCGCGCTCGCTGAAATCAACGGACCGCGCGATCCGATCGTGCTTCCGAAGCAAATGACGAACCCCGACAGCAAGTACGGAGTTGGATACCATTGTAGCAACCACAGCATCGCGATCCCGATGATGGAGAACGCGTAGCTGAACAAGACCGACGGGCGCCGTCCGATTGCGCCGTCCAGCCAAGTGACCGAAAGCATCCCAACCAACAGCACGACGCCGCTAAAGCCCCAAGCTGCTGCGGCCTGGAGAGGCGGAAAACCAACGTCGATGAGATAAGCAACAACCTGCGCCGCAATTGAATACATACCGATGGCTGTGAAGAAGAAGGTACAAAACAATGCCCAGAATGCATGGTGGCGCATGGCTCCCAGCAACGTCCACCCTTCCTCGATAAGATCGTCAGCGACCGTTGTGGTGAGGTTCGTTTTGCCCTGCGACAGCAGCTTCCACGGCAACACCATCAACGGCACCAGCAAGAAAAGTAAAATCGCCGCGAAGATCTG
>JBBRGE010000331.1:0-3093 GCA_038241045.1 Hyphomicrobiales bacterium
GCCTGAGCTACGCGCTCAATCGCGCGGTGTGTAGGGGCCGTGTCCGGATGGGTCAAGGGCGCGGTCCTCTGGGTCAACCGGCCAAATTCCACTGTGGTTCCAAGCCTTGACAAATGGAACAAATCATGAACAATAATCCACGGTTTGCGAAGGAGACGCGCGATGACTGACGTGACCTATTATGTGGCTTTGCCCTTCACCGAGGACGATACAGGTTCGGTGGCACCCGGCGCCGCAGAGGAGTTTCAGGGCCCAACGCATGCGATGCGGCGCGCCGAGGCGCTGGCCAGAACGCCTGGCGTTGTCGGCGCCGTGGCGTTCAGCCGGTCGGGCGATCCGATGGCCGGCGAGTTCAAGGATGCGACCGTGCTGCGATCGTTCGGTGCGGTGCCTGCCGATCTGAGCGGGATGTAAAGGAACGGCGATTGCCTTAAGCGGCCGACGGGGAGTCTGAGTTGGGCATGCGATTGATGTCTGCTATCGTATCGCAAGCTCACACGCGGAGCGGAGTCCGGTCCCGGATGCAATTCGATGGCTGACGCACCTCAAGACACCGCTGCGGATTTCGACGTCCCCATTCCCTATATGCAGCGGACGCGCGACTACTATCTCGCGATCGGCTACGACGCGCCCTATCGGTGGGCACACAATATCGGCGCGCCGTTTCACGCTTTGACAAAACCGCTTACGAAGTCGCGCGTCGGCATCGTCACCACGGCGGCGAAATTCGTTTCGGCCAAAGGCGACCAGGGTCCGGGTGCTGTGTATAACGGCAGCGCTAAGTTTTTTTCGGTTTATGACGGCGACACGTCGCTGACGCACGACTTGCGAATTTCCCACATCGCCTATGATCGCGCCCACACTGCCGCGACCAACATCAACACTTGGTTTCCGCTGGCGCAGATGCAGCGCCTCGCGAACGAAGGCCGCATCGGGTCATTGGCACCGCGATTTTTCGGCGCCCCGACCAACCGCAGCCATCGCGTCACGATGGAGACCGACGCGCCGGATATTCTGGCGCGCTGCAAGTCCGACGCAGTCGATGCAGTGGTGCTGGTGCCGAATTGTCCGGTCTGCCACCAGACCACAGCACTGATCGCGCGGCATCTCGAGGCCAATGGCATCTCGACCGTCGTGATGGGCTGCGCCAAGGACATCGTTGAGCACGCCGCCGTTCCGAGATTTCTCTTTAGCGATTTTCCACTCGGCAATTCGGCCGGCAAACCGCAAGATGTCGCGTCGCAGGCACTCACCATCGAACTTGCGTTGAAAGTTCTGGAAAGCGTGCCTGCCGCCTGCACCACTGTGCAGTCTCCGTTGCGCTGGAGTGCCGATGCTTCATGGAAGCTCGACTACAACAATGTTGCGCGAATGTCGGCTGAGGACCTTGCAAAACGCCGCCGCGACTTCGACGCGCAGAAGGAAGCCGCGCGCGTCAATCGGGTCGCATGATTCTTAGTCTTTGCCCGCAGCCTTACGTAGTGCCGCGTTGATGCGATCCTGCCACCCTGCTCCGCCGTCCTGAAAATGCTCCAGCACATCCTGATCGAGCCGCAGCGTCACCTGCTCTTTCACGCCGGGCAGCGCCAACTTCTTCGGCGGCTCTTCAATCGGCTTGACGGTTGCGGACTTGAACGCCGCTTCGGCTTCGGTCTTGGCGTCGCTCAGCGTGCGCGGCCTGCGCGGCCTGCGCGGCGGTTGCGACATGTCAGATGCCTTCGAACAGAGCTGTCGAGAGATAGCGCTCGGCAAACGACGGCACGATGGCCAGAATGGTTTTTCCGGCGTTCTCCGGTCGCTTCCCAAGCTCGATTGCGGCTGCAATCGCAGCGCCCGATGAAATGCCGCCCGGAATGCCTTCGGTCCGTGCCAGCGCGCGCGAGGTCTCGATCGCAGTCGCGCTGTTGACCTTTAATACTTCGTCGATCACCGACCGATCCAGAATGTCCGGTACAAATCCAGCACCAATGCCTTGAATCTTGTGCGGCGAATGTTGCCCGCCCGACAGCACCGGACTTTCTTCCGGCTCCACTGCGACGATGCGCAGCGACGGCTTGCGCGGCTTGAGCACCTGTCCGACGCCCGTAATGGTCCCGCCGGTGCCGACGCCCGCGACGAACACATCGATATTGCCGCCGGTATCGTTCCAGATTTCTTCCGCGGTGGTGTGGCGATGAATTTCAGGATTGGCGAGATTTTTGAACTGCTGCGGCATCACCGAATTCGGCGTGTTGCGAACAAGCTCTTCGGCGGTTGCGATGGCACCCTTCATTCCCTGCGCCGCCGGCGTCAGCACGATCTCGGCGCCCATGAACGCCAGCATCTTGCGCCGTTCGATCGACATCGATTCCGGCATAACCAGTTTGAGCCGATAGCCGCGCGACGCAGCCACAAACGCCAGCGCAATCCCGGTGTTGCCCGACGTCGGCTCGATCAGCACGGTGTCGGCGTTGACAAGCCCCGCCTTTTCCATCGCGATGATCATCGCAGCACCGATGCGGTCTTTGACGCTGGCGGCGGGATTGAAATATTCAAGTTTGGCGAGAATTGTCGCCTTCGCGCCGCGCTGCTCCGGAAGGCGTTGCAGCTTCACAATCGGCGTGTCGCCCGCCGCCTCCACGATGCTGTCGTAAATCCGACCGCGTCCCGGCTTGTTCATGAAACTCTCCAAAATTTGATTCAACGTAACCCGGCAGGGCCCGCGCCTTCGCATTACAAACTAACAACTATTTGCACCGAATAAAACGCTGCATTGCCGCATACGCAATATCGCAAAAGGAACGCAATTGTGTTGCGCTCTCGTCAAACTCGCGGGTGTATAGTTTACCCATCGCATTACGGAGTCGAAGGGAGGTCGAGATGACAGCAATTGCTGAACTAAATTCGCGCCTGCCGTTGCGTGCGCCGGAAACCGGCGCCACCCGTCAGCTTAGCAGTCATCCGGTTTGCAAGATTTGCTCCGATACGATGGTTGCCGCCGAGGCATCCGCATTTCTGACCGACGACAGCGTCAGCTATCTGTGGAGCTGCGACAGTTGCGGTTACGGCTTCGTGACCACACACACGATCAAGCCGCTCGTCTGCAGCTAAACT
>JBBRGE010000332.1:0-3064 GCA_038241045.1 Hyphomicrobiales bacterium
CCGGCAATCGATCGGCTGCAATTGGAGACTAAGTATGGATTTTGATTTGTCCGAGGAGCAGCGGCTCCTGAAAGACAGCGTCGACGGATTGCTGGCCAGCTCCTACGATTTCGATCAGCGCAAGAAGTACGCGGCGGAGAAGGGCGGCTGGAGCAAAAGCGTCTGGAATAAACTCGCCGAACAAGGTCTGCTCGGTCTGCCGTTCACCGAAGATGACGGCGGCTTCGGTGCAGGCGCAGTCGAGACCATGCTGGTGATGGAAGCGCTCGGCAAGGCGCTGGTGCTTGAGCCGTATCTGGCGACCGTGGTTCTCGGCGGTGGCTTCCTGCGTCACGGCGGCTCGGCTGCGCAGAAGGCCGCGCACATTCCCTCGATCATCGACGGCAGCAAGACATTGGCGTTCGCGCAGCTCGAGAGAAATTCGCGCTACGATCTCGGCGATGTCTCAACAATGGCCAAGAAAAAAGGTGCGGGCTGGGTCATCGACGGTGAAAAATTCGTCGTGCTCAACGGCGCGTCGGCGGACACGTTCATCGTCACCGCACGCACCAAGGGTGCGCAGCGCGACCGCAGCGGCGTCGGCGTATTTCTCGTTCCCGCCAACACCAAAGGAATCAGTATCAAGGGCTATCCGACGCAGGATGGCCTGCATGCGGCGGACATCATATTCTCCGGCGTCGAAGTCGGCGCGGACGCGGCAATTGGCGATCCCGAGAATGCATTACCGCTGATCGAACGCGTCGTCGATGAAGCGCGCATCGCGATGTGCGCGGAGGCCGTCGGTGCGATGGACGAGTCATTGAAGTCCACTGTGGAGTATCTCAAAACCCGCACCCAGTTCGCCGTCGCCATCTGCACCTTCCAGACTCTGCAGCATCGCGCCGCCGACATGTTCGTCGCCGTCGAACAGGCGCGCAGCATGTCGATGTTCGCCACCATGGCGAGCGACTTCAAAGATTCGAAGGAACGCGCCAACGCGGTTGCCGCCGCGAAAGTGCAGATCGGCAAATCATTGAAGTTTGTCGGCCAGCAGGCAATTCAATTGCATGGCGGCATCTGCATGACGATGGAAGCCAAGATCGGTCACTACTTCAAGCGGTTGACGATGATCGAAAATACTTTCGGCGACACGGATTATCATCTCGCGCGTGTCACCGAACATGGCGGACTCATTTGAGTCCGTTTTATTGCCCGATGTTTTTGTTTGTCATGGCCGGGCGTGTCTCGGCCATCCCGATGAATCGGGCACTGCGCCCAACTGACCGGGATCACCGGAACAAGTTCGGTGATGACAATGGGAGCGGCCCCGACGCGCCACAAGCCTAGGTCGAGACACTATGCCGACCCATGTTCTTGCCATCGATCAGGGAACGACGTCCTCGCGCGCGATTGTGTTTCGCGCCGACATGGCCATTGCGGCGCAGGCGCAGCAGGAATTTCCGCAACACTTTCCGGCGTCCGGCTGGGTCGAGCACGAGCCGGAAGACATCTGGACCTCGACGCTCAACACCTGCCGCGACGCGATGAAGACAGCGAGCGTTAGCGCAAAAGATATCGCGGCCATCGGCATCACCAATCAGCGCGAGACGACCATTGTGTGGGATCGCGCCACGGGACACGCCGCGCATCGCGCCATCGTCTGGCAGGATCGCCGCACGGCGGAGATTTGCGCGCAACTCAAATCCGACGGGCATGAGCCGGCGATCAACGCGAAAACAGGATTGATTATCGATCCGTATTTTTCGGGTACCAAGATCGCATGGATCCTCGATCACGTTCCCGGCGCGCGCGAACGTGCGGAGCGCGGCGAATTGTTATTCGGGACGGTGGATTCGTATCTGTTGTGGCGTCTGACCGGCGGCAAGGTTCACGCTACCGACGCCACCAATGCTTCGCGCACTTTATTATTCGACATTCACAAAGGCTTGTGGGACGACGCGTTGCTGAAAATTCTGCGCGTGCCGCGTGCGATGCTGCCCGATGTCCGCGACTCGTCGGCAGACTTCGGCGAGAGCATTTCCGAATTGTTCGGCGGCGCAATTGCAATTCGCGGCATCGCGGGCGATCAGCAGGCGGCGACGATAGGCCAAGCATGTTTCACGCCCGGCATGATGAAGTCGACTTATGGGACGGGTTGCTTTGCGCTGCTCAACACCGGCACCACGGCAGTCGCGTCCAAGAATAAATTACTGACGACGATTGCGTATCAGCTCAATGGCCAGCGCACCTACGCGCTCGAAGGTTCGATTTTCGTCGCAGGCTCCGCCGTGCAATGGTTGCGCGACGGGCTGCACATTATAAAGAGCGCGAGCGATACCGGTCCGCTCGCTGAACAATCCGATCCCGCGCAGTCAGTTTATCTTGTGCCGGCTTTCGTCGGTCTCGGCGCGCCGTACTGGAATCCGAATGTGCGCGGCGCGCTGTTCGGTCTGACGCGCAACACAGGCCCAGCTGAGTTGGCGCACGCGGCACTTGAGAGCGTGTGTTATCAGACCTTCGATCTGTGGGCGGCGATGCGCGCGGACTGGCCGGATGCCGCAAAGGCCAACACGGTTTTGCGTGTCGATGGCGGCATGACGGCGTCGGACTGGACCATGCAGCGGCTGTCGGATTTGCTCGACGCACCGGTCGATCGTCCGATGATTCAGGACACCACGGCGGTTGGCGCGGCCTATCTCGCGGGATTAAGTGCGGGTGTGTATCCCGAGCCGTCGCGGTTTGCGGATTCGTGGCGGCTGGAGAAAAGATTCAAGCCGAACATGAGTGAAGCGACGCGCGCGCGAAAACTCAAAGGCTGGTCGCAGGCAGTGAAGGGTTTGCTTGCAAGCGAGTCTGAATAATCAACTCGGAATCGTTTCCACGCGCGGCTTCATGTTCATCCGCATATGCATCGCGCAGCCACAACCCGGCGGATGTTGCGCGAGCGGCAACTTCGTCACGTCAGTATCCGGCGCGAGGTCCGGCGTCGGCTCGCCGGCCGGGATATAATTCAGCACCGGCGCCAGCCAGCGCTCGGTTTCTTCCACCGTGAAACCTTTGCGCTCGGAGTAATTCTCGACCTGAT
>JBBRGE010000333.1:0-3057 GCA_038241045.1 Hyphomicrobiales bacterium
CATTGTCGATGGTAGAGGCAATGCCGACGACCGGAAACCCGAGTTGGTTGAAAACATGCGAGCCGGTCTGCGAACCGTTGCCACCGATCACGACAAGACCGTCGATCCCGCGCTTGGACAGATTGCGCAGCGCCTTGGAGCGGCCGCTCTCCTCATGAAATTCCTTCGACCGCGCGCTGCCCAGAAACGTGCCGCCAATCTGAATGATGCCGCCGACATCGCGCGCATTCAGAAGTTCGATCTGATCGCCGATCAGGCCCTGCCAGCCTTGTCGCACGCCGTGGACGCTCATGCCCTGATCGAGCGCGCTGCGGGTCACGGCGCGAATGGCGGCGTTCATGCCCGCCGCATCGCCGCCGCTTGTCAGAATCGCGATCGATTTCATGCGGCAAGACTATGGGAGCTAATGCGGCGCGTCCATCAGGCAGCGTGCGGGAGCGGCCACGCGCGTTGCATTCTTTGGCTTGGCGGGCGCACGACTTTCTTCTAAGAAGGCGCGACCGCCGTTTTTCTATGGAACATTTGAATGCAAGTTCGGATTGCAACGTTGGCCTTGATGTTCGCAACGTCCGCCGTGCTGCCTATCACGGCTGCCTATGCGGCAAAAAAGGGAACAGCCAAGCAGGACTCCAAGTCTCAAAACCAAGATAAAGAAAGCGGACAGGACACATCTCTCGACAATTTCAAGGATGCGCCGCCCGCGCCGCAGTTGAATTGCGCCGGCTCGTTCGCGAAAGACAGCAGCCACGCGAAACTCGCCGCTGAATTTGGCGACAAGAATGTTGCGTTCAAGGACGTCGAGCTTCCCGGCAATTATCTTGAGAAGGCGACGGTCGTGTTCGACACCGATCCGACGAAACGGCTGGTCGTGTTCTGGAACGACAACAAGACGCGCGCAAAACCCAAATCGATCCTGGTCGAAGCGCCGTCACGATGGGTCGGCCCTGGCGGAATCCGCAACGGGCTTGCCTTGAAAGACCTTGAAAAACTCAATGGCGGCTCGTTCAGCATGGTGGCGTTCGGCGGCGTCAATGGAGGCAATGTTTCGGGCCTGAAGGGTCCGTTCGTGAATATCGCAGGCGGCTGCACGCTCGCACCGCGCTTTGAGCCGGGAATCGCAAACCCGTTGCCGCCTCGCTATGCCGCGGTGACTGGCGAACAGACGCTGGCTTCGACGAATTTTATGCTGCGCCGGGTTCGCGCCCAGGTCAGCGAGTGGCGGGTTAATTACCAATAACCGTTCAGGACGGCATGCCGGTCTTGTTCTTCGCCGGCCCCTATCGCCATCCCTCTGTCCGACACGGGAAATTCCCTGGTCATTTCTTGAGCGCGAATCGGTATTGCGCCCGAATGCAGCAAAGCGTCGGCGTTTCACGCATTTGCGCAATGCAATATAACCATTGCTGATCCTTCGAAAAAGCCTATCACCTGATTCAAACGTAACCGCAACAATCTGGCACGGCGTCAGCGATGACGCCCTCTGGGCTGTTTGTTGTTCTGTAAATTCAAATTTCAGGATCAACACAATGACAGAGCACAGTCTCTGGCGTTTTTCGCGCGCGATCCATCAGGCGCTGAATGATCGTCAGACCGACCAAATCGAAGACATCCTCGATGATGATGTCGATTGGGCCATCTACGGGCCGACCGACATGTTTGCCTTTCTCGGCGTGCGCCGCGGAAAGGAGGCCGTCATCGAGGTTATCAAACAGATCGCCGAGACATTGAAACTTCACCGCTTCGAACGCGAATCGATCCTGCTGGGTGAAGACACTGCGGCGTCGCTGATCCGGTATTCGATCACTCCCGCAAACACCAATACGCCGATCAGCGTGCGGCTCGCCCACTTCGCTCAGTTCAAAGCGGGGCGGCTCACCAGCCTGCGTGCGGTTATGGATACGTTCGATCTTGTCGAACAGACTCTCGGCCGCCACATTCACTTGCCGAAGATCGCCTGAGTTCTGGCTCGCAATGCAATTGCCGAAACGGCAGTTGGCGAATGAAAATGAAACGGCCCCGCTTGCGCGAGGCCGTTCTATCACACACGGTTTCTCATGCTTAACGGATCAGGGGCGGATTACGATCGCCGGACCGCCGCGCCGCACACCACGATTGTACCCGCGATGATGACCGCGGTCGCGGTGACGAAATTCAGCGCGTGCCCGATACCCACGATCGCGATGGTGGTATCCGCCATCACGATGTACGCCACCCTTTTTGATGACGATAGTCTGAGCGGACGCCGGGACCGTCAGGCAAATGGCTGCAGCGGCAACGAACATCAAAGCAATTTTCTTCATACGATTTTCCTCCGGAAAGATTGTGTGTCTCATGAGACGTTTCACGATGTCCGAGACTGCGTAATGTTCCGGATTTCGAACCGATAAAGCCATAATTGCGACCAACGAAATTGGAACAAAATCGTTGTGAGCGCAGACATTATGCAGCATGCAGTTAAACGAGGCGCGGAAACCGCAGCGAAAGATGATATTAACAATCCTCGGTCCAAATCCCCCGCTTGGGGATTCTAAAATGACCGGACGCAATGCCATGATTCAAATTTCCACGAGCAAACTCATCCCGCGCGCCGCCGCGACGGCGCTGATTTGCGGCGTCTGCGTTGCCGCGATATCGCTTCACGCCGAAGAGGCGCACACGGACAGCACAACATCGCAAGAATTATCCCAGGAATTCGTTCCGCCGCCGGATTTCGACGGCAGCCAGCTGGCGACTTATCCCTCGTCTGCCGACAAACCGTTGAAGCCCGGCAAAAAGGCGTCGGCCCAGAGCGGCAATCACATGTCATGGAAACGCGACGACAAGCCGGACGGTTCGTCCGCCGTTACGATGAAGCAGCCGATTGTTCCGTTCTGGGATACGCGCATCGGTGCCGATATGAGCGTCGTGACGCAGATGCCAGCGACGTCATCCGAGGTGCTTCAGCAGAAACTCGCGCACGACAATCAGATCGCACAATCGTCGGGAAGCGCGTGGGCGGCGATGACGGCACCCGGTCTTGGCTTCTTCTGGGACAAGACATCGATCGAGGCGCGGATG
>JBBRGE010000334.1:0-3027 GCA_038241045.1 Hyphomicrobiales bacterium
GGCGGCATGTCGTTCCACGGCGGTTTTCTGGGTTGCGTCGCCGCCGTCTTGTTGTTCGGCTGGAAGCGCAACATTTCTCCGCTGTCCTTGGGTGATGTCACCTGCGCGGTCGGGCCGATCGGATTGATTCTCGGACGCATCGCCAACTTCATCAACAGCGAGTTGTGGGGCCGCGTGGCGGACCCGAGCCTGCCATGGGCGGTGGTGTTTCCAAACGGCGGACCATTGCCGCGCCATCCGAGCCAGCTTTACGAGGCAGCGCTCGAAGGCATCGTTCTGTTCGCGATATTGGCGCTGCTCATTCGCGGCGGCGCGCTGAAGCGGCCGGGTTTTATCATCGGCGCATTTGCGGTGGCCTATGGGTTAGCTCGTATCGCATCCGAATTCTTCCGTGAGCCGGACGCACAACTCGGATTTCTGTGGGGCGGAGCGACGATGGGAATGTTATTGTCGGTGCCGATGATCCTCGCCGGGATCGTCTTTATGATGTTTGCGTCGAAGCGCGCCGCGACAACAACCTGAGAACGACATTGGCCAAGATCACACCGCTGGAAACTGTTATCCGCAAGCAGATCGCCGCATCCGGCCCGATGCCGGTGTCGCGCTATATGGAATTGTGCCTGACGCATCCGGATTACGGCTACTACCTCAAGCAGGACCCGCTCGGTCGCGACGGCGATTTCATCACAGCTCCTGAAGTCAGCCAGATGTTCGGCGAATTGATCGGGCTGTGGGCAGCCTCGGTGTGGGCCGCAATGGGCTCGCCATCGCAAGTCAAATTCATCGAGCTTGGACCGGGCCGCGGCTCGATGATGGCTGACATATTGCGCGCGATCAAAATTCTTCCGCAATTCTATCAAGCCGTCACCGTGCATCTGGTCGAGCCCAGTCCCGCGTTGCGCGACCGGCAACACGACACACTCGGCAACGCCAAGCATGTGGAATGGTACGATCTGCTCACGGATGTGCCTGAAGGTCCGGCGATCATTTTCGCCAATGAGTATTTCGACGTGCTGCCGATCCATCAGGTGGTGAAGGCCGATGACGGCTGGCATGAGCGCATGATCGATGTCGATGACGACATCTTCATCTATAGCGTTGCGAAGGAACCGACACCGCGTTTCGAAGTGCTGATGCCGCCGCATGTGCGCGCGGCACCGAACGGCGCGATCTACGAATGGCGGCCCGACACCGAGATCATGGACCTCGCGCGCCGAGTGCGCGATCAAGGCGGCGCAGCCCTCATCATCGATTACGGCCATGTCCGCAGCGACGCCGGCGACACGTTTCAGGCTGTAACAAAACACAGCTTCACCAATCCGCTGCGAAATCCGGGCGACGCGGATATCACCGCGCATGTCGATTTCGAGGCGCTGGCGAAAGCCGCCGAGACGCTCGGCGCGCGCGCGCATGGCCCGGTTGAGCAAGGCGCGTTCCTCAACAGGCTCGGCATCGAACAGCGCTCGCTGACGCTGATGAAAAGTTCATCGCATGAAGAGTCTGTGTCGGTCGCCTCCGCGTTGAAGCGCCTCACCGGCAAGGGCCGCAATGGCATGGGGCAATTGTTCAAAGTGCTCGGTATTTCGCATCCCTCACTCCAGACGCTCGCGGCCTTGTCCGAAGCGGACCCGGTTGCGACGAATGTCGCCGGAGCCGTGAAGCGATGACGATCAGTTCGCCGCTTCTCGCCGCGGTCCCCGATCTGCGTCACGCCTTTTTCAGCCGCGAGGGCGGAGTATCCAGGGGACTCTACGACAGTCTCAATGGCGGCCTCGGCTCGAATGACGATCCCGCGCATGTGACCGAGAACCGCCGCCGCATGGCGCAGCAAATCGAAATCGCGCCGTCGCATTTTCTGACTGTGTTTCAGATTCACTCGCCCGATGTCGCGGTGGCAAGTGAGCCTTGGGACAACGCGTCGCGTCCGCGCGCCGATGCGATGGTGACGAAAATTCCGGGACTGGCCATCGGGGTCACGGCGGCGGATTGCGGGCCGGTGTTATTTGCCGATCCGAAAGCACGCGTGATCGGGGCCGCGCATGCCGGCTGGAAGGGCGCGCTCGGTGGCGTGCTGGAAAACACCATTCTGGAAATGGAAAAGCTCGGCGCCAACCGTGGCGACATCATCGCCGCCGTCGGTCCCCTGATCCGGCAATCGAGCTACGAAGTCGGCGCGGAATTCGTGACGCGATTTAAAGACGCCGACGCCATCAACGAGAATTTTTTCGTGGCGTCGTCGCGCGCGGATCACGCGATGTTCGATCTTGCGGGTTATATCAAGCACCGGCTTGAACAGGCGGATATTCTAATGATCGACGACGCGCAGATCGACACCTATGCGGACGAGCGCTTCTTCAGCTATCGCCGCTCGGTGCATCGCAATAAGGCGGACTACGGCCGCAACATCCACGCCATCGTGCTGGCGGGCTGAACCGTATCTCGTTCGACACACCAGGTCGTGCTGCTGCCCTAGACGTTAAACCATTTTAACGATATCGCTCGACCTGACCTGCAGGGCGGGGCAAACCGCCTGCCAAGAAATTTTGCGGCAAAAACGGGCGGCGTTGAGTTGGCAGTAAATCGATACAGCATCACATGTATGATGTTGCGCAATGCGCGGCGCTTATCGCTGCTTGCGTTGCTCGCGCTGGTGTCCGGCTGCGCCTCAAGCGGACAGATCGCGCTTCCAGCCGGACCATCATTCGGGCCGACGGTCGCATTCGAATCCTTCGATGGACCGCCGCCGCAGGTGTTCGAACGTCTGGTCCGCGCGCTGGAGACTGAGTCGGCCGCAAAGAGTTTCACAATTGTCTCGCGTGAATCCAAAGCCGCCTATCGCATCCGCAGCTATCTCTCCGCGCAGGTTCGCCGCGGCAAGACCACCATCGCCTGGGTGTGGGATGTCTACGACCGCGACCAGCAACGCGCGATGCGCCTCAGCGGTGAAGAACCGACCGGCAAAGCGGGCCGCGATGCCTGGGCCACCGCAGACGATCAGGTGATGCGCCGAATCGCCAAGGCCGGGCT
>JBBRGE010000335.1:0-3015 GCA_038241045.1 Hyphomicrobiales bacterium
ACTCATCTGGATATTCACACCGCCATTCTCCGTAGCCCGTCCTTTTCGGATTTGGTAAATGATCGACCGGCTGACGACGTCGCGTGTCGCACGTTCGCCTCGTTCGTCGTATTCGAACATGAAACGCTCGCCGCCGCTGTCGAGAAGAAATCCCCCTGCGCCGCGCAAACCTTCTTCCAAAACCGTGCCGGTCATGCGCGTGCCTTCGCCAGCGAGCAATCCGGTCGGGTGAAACTGCACCATCTCCATATCACGCAACTTAAGTCCGGCGCGTAAAGCCATTGCCAGACCGTCGCAAGTCTTGTCACCGGACGGCGTATGGTACTTGTACATCGTTGGGCCGCCGCCCGTCGCAAGCAGCGTCGCCTTGGCCCGCACCAGAGAAGGCTCGCCAGTCCTTATATCCAGCATCAGGACGCCGGCAAGACCGGAGCCATCGGCAGCCGGAATGAAGTCGAGCGCACGATGATCTTCCATGCGGCGCACGTCGCGGCGCCAAACCTGTTCTGAGAGCCGATTGATAATTTCAATCCCCGTCAGATCGCCCTTGTGCACCGTGCGATCGAACGTCTGACCTGCAAAAGCTTTTTGATGTACGCTGCCGTCGGGATTGCGATCGAAGAAACAGCCGAGCTCGTTTTCAAGCTCCCGAATTCTGACTTGCGCCTCGGTGACAAGCGTCCATGCCAGTTCCTGATTGTTGAGCCACTTGCCGCCTTCGATGGTGTCCATGAAGTGCCGCTCGACGGAATCTCCGGGCGCGAGCGCCACATTATATCCGCCCTGCACCATGCGCGTGCAACCGCATTTGCCGAGCAATCCTTTGACGGCAACAGTCACATCGAGCGATGGCGCAGTCTTCTTGGCGTGCAACGCCGCGAACAGGCCGGCGCCGCCAGCTCCCAAAATTAAGATATCTGTTTCGATCGACTTGAGAGCCATGTCGGATCAGGCCGCCCCAATACTTTTAAGAACCGCATCGCGCCGATTGCGAACTTCCTGCTGAATGTCCGCGAACAGAGACTTGCCGTGAGAATCCATCCCTACCAGAAGCGGGCCGAAATTACGGATTCTGAATTTCCACAAACTTTCAGGATGAAGGTCGTCCATATCGACATCTTCAATTTGTTCAATCCACGTGGTCTCAAGCGCTGCAGCGCCGCCGACGATCGCAAGGTAAACTCCGCCAAGATCCGCGAACGACGAAAGGGTGTCGGCACCCATTCCGCCCTTCCCGATGATGATTCGAACGCCCTCGCGCTCCATCAGTTGACGCGTGAAGCGCTCCATGCGCATCGACGTCGTCGTGCCAATGCAGAATGGCGTGTAGCCGACAGGCGCCTCGTCGGAGACATCGGTGCGATGAACATTCGGCGCGGTATGGATAACCGCATGGCCGTTGAGGTCGAGGCGCGTGCGGCGATCGCGATCGAACATATGGATCAGCGTGGCGTCGCGAATTCCAAACAGCGTCTTTTCGAGTGTCACGGTATCGCCGACATTCAAAGCACGCGCCTGGTCGGGCGAGATCGGCATTTCGAAGATATGATGTGCCATTATTGCTTCCTCACGCGGAAAAATTGATGCCGCCGGGCGTAATGGTTGCCCGCGCGCGCCGCGCCGAATGGCACTGAATGTTGACCGCAACCGGATTCTGCGTGATGTGCGTGGCCGCAACTTCGACATGAACCGCGAAAGCGGTCGATCGCCCGCCGAGCCCTTGTGGGCCAATACCAAGTTCATTGACGGCGCGCGACAACTCCAACTCGATCTTGGCACCGTCTTCGTCGGAACAGACTGAACCAAGCGGCCGCGTGGCCGCAATCTTCGCAAGATGCATGCACAGATCGGACGTGCCGCCGATCCCAACTCCAACGATCGTCGGTGGACAAACCCGGCCTCCCGACTCAATCACCCGGTCGATAACAAACCGCTTGACCGCATTGATGCCGTCCGAAGGCAGAAGCATCTGGAGAAAGGAGCCGTTCTCGGACCCGGACCCCTTTGGAATCATCTCAATCGAAACGGTTTCCTGCCGCTCGTCGAAATCGACGTGAATGATCGGAACGCGGATGCCGCTCGACGTCTGGTTATTCTTGCGCGTGATGGGATGCACGACCGACGAGCGCAGCGAACATTCTCGCGTTGCGCGCTCACAGCCGGTGCGGATCGCAGCCTTCAGTTGCGCACCGTCGAATTCGACATCTTTTCCAATCATCACATTGTAGATGGGAATGCCAGTGTCCTGACACAGGATGTTGTTGGTCCGCTCGGCGACTGCGATATTCTCCACCATCGTATCGAGGATCGTTCGGCCGCTGACACTGGTTTCATCCCGCAACAATTTCTTGAATCCCGCCTTGATATCCGCCGGCAGCATTTTGAGCGCCTGGACATAAAGCGTTTTGCAAATCTCTTCGACTTCGCGCATATCGACTTGCATGATTTTCTCCTAGATGATGAGAGACAATCCGGACACGACCAACAACACAGAAAGAGCTTGTTTGAATCGTTGCTCGTCGAGCCGGTTGTAAATATGGAATCCAATCCACGCGCCGGCTGCAAGCGCAGGCAGCGCGCAGATAAACAACAAGGCCCCGCCGATCTGGAATGAGGACGAGCCCACCAGCAAAAGCGTTGCCAGATGAGCGAACAATATAAAGGGCTGATAGACGCCCCTCGCCATCGTTTTTGGCCAGCCTCGTAACTGAGTCCAAGTCGTCGGCAGCACGCCGGAATAACCGCCGATCCCGCCGAGCACACCACCTACAAATCCGACAGCACCATCGGCAGCACGCCCGCCCCAGATGATGCGCGGCAAATTAGGCGCGAGCAGCGCATAGCATCCGTAGAGCGCGAGAAAGACACCCAGCGCGATCTTGAGTGCGCCGCCATTGATCTGCGTCAGTGTGAGAACACCGACTGGAATTCCGACGATTGCGCCAACAATAAACGGCAGCAGTTTCATGGGATCGATCGATCTGCGGATCGGCCAGACCAGCGTCACATGCAGCA
>JBBRGE010000336.1:0-2977 GCA_038241045.1 Hyphomicrobiales bacterium
CGGTATCGACAAACACTTTGACGTCGCCGCCCGCGTTCGCCACCAGCCAGCGCGCGAGTTCTTTCAGGCGCTTCTTGATAAGGTCGTGATAGTCGTCGCCGCGCGCATAGACCGAAATGCCGCCGCGCGTTTTGTGTTCGAGTATCGCGAGCGGGTCTTCGTAGGGGCCGTAATTCACGCCCAGCATGATGATCGAGCGCACATCGCCCCAAAGCACGCGCGGATCGGCGCGGCGTGCGGGGTCGTTCGCCAGCCAATCCATGTCGCCATGCTGGCCGTTGTCGAGAAAAGTTTTCAGGCGTTGATGCGCGTCGGTCGTCTCGTCCGGCGCGGTGATGCCGAGCGTCGAGAAGCCGAGCGCTTTCGCTTGCTCGGTCAACGCAGCTTTCACATCTGAAAGATTCAGAAATCCAAGTCCGCGTAATGCGCCGCCGCCGGCACACCCGCCAGCCACTCGTTCAGCAACGGACGGAACGACGGGCGGGATTTGATCCGCACGTACCACGCCTTTGCTGCGTCGTCCTCGCTCCACGGCACGTCACCCAGATAATCGATCGCCGACAGATGCGCGGCTGCGGCCAAGTCTGCGAATGTCAGCCGGTCTCCGGCGAGAAAATTACGCGTCCGCGCCAGCCAACCGATATAGGCCAGATGATAGCGCACATTGGCGCGGGCTGCGCGCAGAACATCGGTCGATGGCGCGCCGCCGCCCTGTTCGATGGTCATGAAACGGCGATAGATCCGCTCATTCACGATCGGCCCGGAAGCTTCGGCAAAAAACTTGTCGTTGAACCACGCCATCAGGCGCCGCACTTCGATGCGCTCGTTGGCGGCGAGCGGAAGCAGCCGACTGTCGCCGAGCGCCACGCCTGCGGTCTCGTCGAGATATTCGGCGGCAATCGCCGGCCCCGGAATCGGCGGCGCGCCTTCGGCCACCAAAAGCGGCGTCTCGCCCGATGGATTGAGCGCGAGAAAAGCCTCGCGCCGCTCCCACACCTTCTCATCCACCAGCCGCGAATCCAGCCCGTGCTCGCCGAGTGCGAGGCGGACGAAGCGCGAGCGTGGACAGAACTGGTGGTGAAACAGCGTGAACATGGTGGGTCTAGATAATCCGGTCAGGTTTAACAAAGCGTCTCGAAAGCGTTACCGGGCAGGGTTAACGCGGCGCCGTCACAACCGATGTCATGGCCGGGCGTGTCCCGGCCATCCCGTTAGGCGAGCCGCCGTGCCATAACAATCGGGATCACCGGGACAAGTCCGGTGATGACAAGTTGAACGGGCGGGAATGCGGCGCCGCTAAAAGAAATTGCGATTGCCGCCGAACGGCGAATAAGCGACAAGGGCGCGGTTTTATCGACATCTTTCAGCCAGCGGCGGGCGCTCCATGCTGTACGATATTTTGAAGGCCGTTTTCCTCGGCGTGGTCGAGGGCGTCACCGAATTTCTTCCCGTCTCCTCGACCGGTCATCTGTTGCTCGCCGAGCGCATCTTCAATCTGGATGAAGACAATTTCTGGAAGACGTTCGCGGTGCTGATTCAACTCGGCGCGATCCTCGCCATTCTGGTGATCTACTTCCAGCGGCTGTGGCATGTGGCGATCCACATGTTTACCGATGCGGCGGCGCGGCGTTTCGTGATCGGCGTGCTGGTAGCATTTCTGCCCGCCGTGATTCTCGGACTGCTGTTCGGCTCCTTCATCAAGGCCGTGCTGTTCAATCCGTGGGTGGTGTGCTTCTCGCTGATCGCGGGCGGCGCGGTTTTGTTGTGGGTCGATCAGCAGGATTTCAACCCGACGCATCACAACGCCATGACATTCCCGCTGCCGATGTATCTGGGCATCGGCATTGCGCAATGCGCCGCGATGGTCCCCGGCGTGTCGCGTTCGGGCGCGTCGATCGTGGCCGCGATGCTGTTCGGCGCCGACAAACGCGCGGCGGCGGAATTCTCATTCTTTCTCGCGATCCCCACCATGGTGGGCGCGTTCGCCTACGATTTTTATAAAAACCGCGGCAGCATGACGATGGACAATTCGATCGTCATCGCGGTCGGTTTCGTGGTGTCGTTCATCACCGCCATCATCGTGGTGAAGACATTTCTGAATTTCGTCACGAAAAACGGCTTTGCGTTTTTTGCGTGGTGGCGCGTCATCGTCGGCACGCTCGGTCTCGTCGCGCTGGCGCTCGGAAAATAATCACGCGCCCTTATGCGCGAACTGGCCGGTCTTGCGGAAGCGCCACAGATATGACGGCGCGACGGCTTCCAGCGAATCCGCTGCAATGCCCAAGCCTTCCAGCGTCAGGTTTGCGAACTTCGCCTTGTCGGACACGACATTGTCGGCGCGCAGCAGTTCGACCTGATCGGGCGTCAGCTTGAAATCCCCCGGCGCGAACTGCAAAAGCATCGCCTGAAGATTTGCGAGGCCGAACGGCAACGGCAACAACAGCCGATTGCGTTCCGTGACGTCGAGGATCACCCGCATGATGTCTCGCATAGTCATCACTTCCGGGCCGCCGAGTTCGTAAGTGCTGCCGGCTTTCGCCTTGCCCTCCACGGCATCAGCAACTGCCGTGGCGACATCGCCGACGAATACCGGCTGCATCTTGGTTTGCCCGCCGCCGATCAGCGGCAGCGCGGGCGACATCCGTGCAAGTGCCGCGAACCGATTGGTGAATTGATCTTCCGGCCCGAACACGACCGACGGCCGCATGATGATGGCGTTGTGGTCGGCGGCGCGAACCGCCTTCTCGCCTGCGGCTTTGGAGCGCGCGTAACGCGACTTTGAATCTGCATCGGCGCCTATGGCCGACACATGCACGATGCGCGCGCCGATCTCGGCGGCCGCGCGGGCGACGGTTTCGGCGCCTTTATTCTGAACCGCGTCGAAAGTTTGTGCGCCGCTTGAGCTAAGGATGCCGCACAGATTGACCACGATGCTGGCACCGCGCGTCGCGGCCCTCACCGAATCCGGGAAACGGAT
>JBBRGE010000337.1:0-2973 GCA_038241045.1 Hyphomicrobiales bacterium
CTGCACCGCTTGCGCCGCGTCAGCCTTCATCGTTCGCACTCGACGCGCCGCCGATCCCGCGCGACTTGCCCAAGAATCCTGCCATGAATCCTGCCACGAAGCCCGCAAAGGATTTACCGAAAGAGCGATCTCGCGGCGACAAGCAGCGTATCCGCGAGGGCACGAACGGCGCGTCCCCATTGAAGACGCCGCGTGCGGGCTATCTCGCCATTCATGGCGTCGAGAAGAGCTTCGGCTCGCGCAAGATCGTGCGCGGCGTCAGCATCTATGTCAGGCGCGGCGAAGCCGTCGGTATTCTGGGTCCGAACGGCGCGGGTAAGACCACCGTGTTCTATATGATTACCGGGCTGATCAAGCCCGACCGCGGACGCGTCGAACTCGACGGCCACGACGTCACCAGCATGCCGATGTACCAGCGCGCGCGCCTCGGCATCGGCTATCTGCCGCAGGAAGCATCGATCTTTCGCGGGCTGTCGGTCGAAAACAATATTCGCGCGGTGCTGGAAGTGGTCGAACCCAACGCACGCAAGCGCGAGAAAGAACTGGATTCGCTGCTCGAGGAATTCAACATCGCGCGCTTGCGAAAATCCCCGGCCATTGCGCTGTCAGGCGGCGAGCGTCGGCGCGTGGAAATCGCTCGCGCGCTGGCGTCGCGTCCAAGCTACATGTTGCTCGACGAGCCGTTCGCCGGCATCGATCCGATTGCGGTCGGCGACATTCAAGAACTGGTCCGTCATCTCACCCAGCGCGGCATCGGCGTGCTGATTACGGATCACAACGTGCGCGAGACTCTGGGCCTGACGGACCGCGCCTATATCGTTTATGCGGGTGAAGTGCTGACCGAGGGCCGCCCGGACGAGATCGTCAACGACCCGGACGTTCGCCGACTGTATCTGGGCGAGGAATTCCGACTCTAGGGTGCAGCGCCGTACTCCTTTTTTAGGGAACGTCAAGGCGTGTACAAGGTCTGCGAAAAGGAATAGGCAAGAAACGGACCAACTTTGGTCGTATCTTCGCTTTCGGGCCTCATTTTTATGGCGCTAACGCAAAGACTTGAGTTCCGCCAGTCGCAGTCGCTGGTGATGACGCCGCAGTTGATGCAGGCGATCAAGCTGCTGCAGCTTTCGAATCTCGATCTTGTGGCGTTCGTCGAGGACGAACTTGAGCGCAATCCGTTGCTTGAACGCGCCGACCAGGATGGGGCCCCGGATAGAGGTCAGGACGCTCAAGAGGCGCGAGATTCGCAGGGCCAGTCCCAGTTTTCCGACGGCGACGACGGCGAATTTTCCCAAGGATCGGAACAAGGATCGGAACATGGGACCGGTCAAGGCACCGAAAGCGCGGGCGACGGCGGCACCGCCAGCGACAGCTTTGAATCGGGCACCGAGGATTGGATGTCGCCCGATATCGGAAGCCGGCAGGAGATCGAGCGCAATCTCGATACCGGAATGGAGAACGTGTTCCCGGAGGAGCCAGCGGATTCTGCGGCGCGTGCAGCGCAGGACGCTGCCCCGACCGCCTATACCGAATGGGGTGGCGGGGCTTCGAATGACGAAGGTTATAATCTTGAGGCTTTCGTCGCGGCCGAGCTGACCCTGAGCGGCTACCTGGCCGAACAATTGGCAGTGGCATTTCCCGATCCGCAAAGCCGGATGATCGGTCAATACCTGATCGACCTTGTGGACGAGGCAGGTTATCTGCCGGCCGATCTTGGCGATGCTGCGGACAAACTCGGCATAGCGGGCGCCGCGGTCGAGGGCGTGCTTGCGGTTCTTCAGAAATTCGATCCGCCGGGCGTGTGCGCGCGAAACCTAAGCGAGTGTCTTGCCATTCAGTTGCGCGAACGCGACCGCTACGATCCTGCGATGCAGGCGCTGGTGGAGCATCTCGATCTGCTCGCAAAACGCGATATCGCGTCTTTGAGAAAAATATGCGGCGTGGACGACGAGGACATCGCCGACATGATCGGCGAGATACGTCATCTCAATCCAAAACCAGGTTTGAAATTCGGCTCAGCGAAGGCGCAGACCGTGGTGCCCGACGTCTATGTGCGTCCGGGGCCTGACGGTGGCTGGCACGTTGAATTGAACAGCGACACGCTGCCGAAAGTCCTGGTCAATCAGGTCTATTATTCGGAACTGTCGAAAACGATCCGCAAGGATGGCGACAAATCGTATTTCAGCGATTGCCTGCAAAATGCGACGTGGCTCGTGCGCGCACTCGATCAGCGGGCGCGAACGATACTGAAAGTCTCAACTGAAATCGTGCGCCAGCAGGACGGGTTTTTCACGCAAGGTGTCGCGCATTTGCGGCCGTTGAATCTGAAAGCCGTTGCGGACGCCATCCAGATGCACGAATCGACTGTGTCACGTGTCACCGCCAACAAATATATGGCGACCAATCGCGGGACGTTCGAGCTGAAATATTTTTTCACGGCGTCGATCGCGTCTGCCGATGGCGGCGACGCTCATTCGGCGGAAGCGGTGCGGCATCGCATTAAAAATCTTATCGACGCGGAAAATCCAGCCGCAATTCTCTCGGACGACACCATCGTGGAACGATTGCACGACGACGGAATTGACATTGCCCGACGTACAGTTGCGAAATACCGTGAAGCCATGCGCATCCCATCATCGGTGCAGCGCCGTCGCGACAAACAGAGCATGCTTGGCAATGCACTGACTTCAGCCGCGCCTGCGGTAGATCGGTCGCGCGACACCGCTCCCGCTTGACGGCGGCCTCAATAAGCAGAACCCTCAATGCATTCAAGAAGCAAGCGAGGCATGACATGACACTCCGCGTCTCAGGAAAAAGCATCAGCGTCGGCGACGCCCTTCGGGAACGGGTCAGTGGCCGCACAGAAGAAGTGTTGCGGAAATATTTCGACGGCAACTATTCGGGCCACATCACGCTAAGCAAGGACGGCTTCGGATTTCGAACCGATTGTTCACTTCATCTCGATTCGGGAATTAC
>JBBRGE010000338.1:0-2968 GCA_038241045.1 Hyphomicrobiales bacterium
TTCACGGTGCCAACGCTGCCTTTCGGCAGGAGCAGCGTGACCAGGATGAACAGCGCGCCCAGCATGAACAGCCAATACGGCGCGAGCGAACCCGATGTAAATACGGTCTTGGCATAGTTGACGACAACGGCCCCGAGTGCAGCACCGATCAGCGTACCGCGCCCGCCCACCGCGACCCAGATCACGGCCTCAATGGAATTGCCGGGTGCGAATTCGCCGGGATTGATGATGCCGACCTGCGGCACGTAGAGCGCGCCTGCAACGCCGGCCATGCAAGCCGACAGCACAAATACGAACAGCTTGTAGTTCTCGACGCGGTAGCCAAGGAAGCGCGTGCGCGACTCCGCGTCGCGGATCGCGATCAATACCTTGCCTAGCTTCGAAGTAACGATGGCGCGAGACATCAGGAATGCCAGCGCGAGCGCAACACATGACAGCGCGAACAATGCTGCACGCGTACCTTGCGCCTGCACGTTGAAGCCGAGAATGTCCTTGAAGTCGGTCAGACCGTTATTGCCGCCGAAACCGAAATCGTTGCGGAAGAACGCGAGCAACAGCGCATATGTCATCGCTTGTGTAATGATTGACAGATAAACGCCCGTCACGCGCGAACGGAATGCGAGCCAGCCGAAGCAAAAGGCCAGAAGCCCCGGCACCAGCAGCACCATCAATGCGGCGAACCAAAACATGTCGAAGCCGTACCAGTACCAAGGCAGGCTCGGATAATTCAGGAACACCATGAAGTCCGGCAGGACGGGATTGCCGTAGACGCCGCGAGAACCGATCTGCCGCATCAGATACATGCCCATCGCATAACCGCCGAGCGCAAAAAACGCGCCGTGGCCCAGCGAGAGAATGCCGCAATAGCCCCAGATCAAATCGATCGAGAGCGCGAGGATTGCGTAGCAGACATATTTGCCAAACAGCGCCACAAGATATGTCGGCACTTGCAGCGGCGACGATTCCGGAAGCAGCAGATTCGACAACGGCACGAGGATGCCGACCGTGGCCACGATCAATAGAAAGATCGTCGCGCTCTTGTTGAGCGAACGTGTCAACAGATGCGGCATCATGCTTCGATCGCCCGGCCCTTGAGCGCGAACAATCCGCGCGGACGCTTCTGGATAAACAGAATAATGAGAACCAGAATGGCAATTTTCGCCAGTACCGCGCCCGCCAGCGGCTCAAGAAACTTGTTGGCCATGCCGAGCGACAGCGCGCCTATTAGTGTGCCCCACAAATTTCCGACGCCCCCAAACACCACGACCATGAAAGAATCGATGATGTAGCTCTGACCGAGATTCGGACTGACGTTATCGATCTGCGACAACGCCACACCCGCGATGCCGGCAATGCCGGAGCCGAGACCGAAGGTGAGCGCATCGACGCGTGATGTCGGAATGCCCATCGAGGCCGCCATCCGGCGGTTTTGGGTGACGGCGCGCATCTCAAGACCAAGCGCGGTAAACCGCAGCATGGCCTGCAGCACGAAGAACACCGCGATTGTGAAGACGACGATCCATAAACGGTTATACGTAATCGTCATTTGGCCTACTTCGAATGCGCCCGACATCCAAGATGGATTGCCGACCTCGCGATTGGTTGGGCCGAACGCGGTCCGCACCGCCTGCTGGATGACGAGCGATAATCCCCACGTTGCGAGAAGTGTCTCGAGCGGGCGACCGTAAAGAAAACG
This sequence comes from Hyphomicrobiales bacterium, assembly GCA_038241045.1. GTDB lineage: Bacteria > Pseudomonadota > Alphaproteobacteria > Rhizobiales > Xanthobacteraceae > Afipia. The sequence continues at coordinate 1,697 of JBBRGE010000338.1, forward strand.
GATAATAGTTCGCTCGATCAGAACCCCGATCAAACCCGCGACAAGAAAGGCAAGCGGCAGCGCGATCAGCAGCGAATAATCGAACAGCCCGGGATAGCTGGTGCGGATCAGGTCCTGCACGACGAAGGTGACGTAAGCGCCGATCATTACCATCTCGCCATGCGCCATGTTGATGACGCCCATCACACCAAAGGTGATCGCAAGGCCGATGGCGGCGAGCAGCAGCACAGAGCCAAGCGACAAGCCGTACCAGGCGTTTTGCGCAACGGCCCAGATCGCCAGCGTGTTGTTGATGGAGCCGATCGCAGACGCCACCGCGCGCGAAACAGCCGGAGGCTGATCCGCAGGAAGACCACTGAGAAGCACCAGTGCCTCCTGATCACCGCGCGCGCGGAGAACCGATATCGCATCGATCTTGTCAGCGTCGCTCGCATCCGATTTTGACAGGATGATTGCTGCCTTAGCATCCGCAAACGCAGTCTTCGCCTTGGTGTTGGTTTCCTTTTTCAGCGCGTTTTCGACGACGGGAAGCAATGCTTCGTCGGGAGATTTGAACACGGATTGGGCGGCGGAAATGCGCGTGGCAAGATCCGGCGACAGGAGATTCAGTCCGCCGACCGCGGCATCGACCGCGCCGCGCAGCCGGTTGTTGAGCCGCACCGCATCCGCTGTCGCCGGCATTTCGGTGACGACGGTGCCGCTGATGGCATCGACGATCTTGTCGTCCTTGGTTTTGATGAAAATCTTTTTGCCTGCGGGGTCCGCGTAAAGTCGCTCGTCCTGCAGCGCAGTGATGATTTCGAGCGCCCGAGGATTGCCGCTGATGGCGATTTCGCCGACGGCCTCTTGCGTATCGGAGAATGAATCGTTCGCGAATTTCGCAACCGAGTCTTCAAAAGGACCGGCATGAGCCCCGACGCCGGAGGTTGCAATCAGGACGAACGCAACAAGGAAGGAACGGACAAATGCAGCGATGCTTTTTGACTCAAGACTTGCGGACACGTGCTGACCTCGGCGGGGAGAAAAAGGAAGGCGGCGACGACCGCCGCCTTCCGGATTGCTTTTAAGTCAAGTCATCAGCAGATCAGGAACTCTGACCGCCGCACTTGTTGGTCTTGACGTTAAAGTTTCCGCACTTCTTGCCAACCCAATCGCCGATGAGATCCTTGGAGCCGTCAAGCTCCTTCGACCATGCATCGCCGGGCACGAGGCCGGGGGTCTTCCACACCACATCGAACTGTCCATTGCCTTTGATTTCGCCAATGAACACGG
>JBBRGE010000339.1:0-2963 GCA_038241045.1 Hyphomicrobiales bacterium
GCGCTGCGCGAAAGCGACATCGGCAAGACCGTGCGGCTATCGGGCTGGTGCCACCGCATCCGCGACCATGGCGGCGTGCTATTCATCGATCTGCGCGACCACTACGGCATGACCCAATGCGTGATCGACCCGGATTCGAAAGCGTTCAAGCTCGCGGAAACGCTGCGCGCCGAATGGGTGGTGCGGTTCGACGGCAAGGTGCGCCGCCGCCCAGAAGGCACGGAAAATGCCGATTTGCCGACCGGCGCCATCGAGTTGTTCATCGCAGATATTGAAGTGTTGGGTGAAGCGGCCGAGCTGCCGATGCCGGTGTTCGGCGATCAGGAATATCCAGAAGATATAAGGCTTAAGAACCGATTCCTCGACCTGCGTCGCGACCGCCTCCACCAGAACATTATGAAGCGTGGTGCCGTCATCGACAGCCTTCGCAAGCGGATGAAGGATCAGGGATTCTTCGAATTCCAGACCCCGATTCTCACCGCAAGTTCGCCGGAAGGCGCGCGCGATTATCTGGTGCCCTCGCGCATCCATCCGGGCAAATTCTACGCGCTCCCTCAAGCTCCGCAGCAGTTCAAGCAGCTGCTGATGATCTCCGGCTTCGACCGTTATTTCCAGATCGCGCCGTGCTTCCGCGACGAGGATGCGCGCGCGGATCGCTCGCCCGGTGAATTCTATCAGCTCGATATTGAAATGAGCTTCGTGACGCAGGACGACGTGTTCAACGCCGTCGAGCCGGTGCTGCGCGGCGTGTTCGAGGAATTCGCGAATGGCAAATCCGTCACCAAGAATTTTCCGAAAATCAAATTTGCCGACGCGATGCGCCAATACGGCTCCGACAAGCCGGACCTGCGCAATCCAATCCTGATGCAGAACGTCACCGAAGCGTTCAAGGGTTCGGGCTTTAAGATTTTCGCCGGCATGATCGCGTCCGATCCGGCTGTTGAAGTCTGGGCGATCCCTGCGCCGACAGGTGGCAATCGCGCATTCTGCGACCGCATGAATTCCTGGGCGCAGGGCGAAGGGCAACCGGGGCTTGGATATATTTTCTGGCGTGACGGCGAGGAGGGCGGCGCGGGTCCGCTCGCGAAAAACATCGGACCGGAACGCACCAAACAGATCGCGGACCAACTCGGATTAAAAGTCGGCGACGCGGCTTTTTTCGTCGCGGGTAAACCAAAAGACTTTGTGAAGTTCGCAGGCTCCGCGCGGACGAAAGTGGGCGAGGAACTCAAGCTCATCAAACAGAACACGTTTGAGTTCTGCTGGGTGGTCGATTTTCCGATGTTCGAATGGAACGAGGAAGACAAGAAGATCGACTTCTCGCACAACCCGTTCTCGATGCCGAATTTTGACATCGACAAGTTTCTTGCGCTCGACCCGAAAGACGAATCCACGATCCTCGGCATGACGGCGTTCCAGTACGACATCGTCTGCAACGGCATCGAATTGTCATCGGGCGCGATCCGGAATCATCGCGTCGAGGTGATGCGTAAGGCGTTTGCGATTGCGGGCTACGGTGAGGACGTTCTCGAAGCGAAGTTCGGCGGCATGTTGCGCGCGTTGTCGCTCGGCGCGCCGCCGCATGGTGGCATCGCACCGGGCGTGGATCGTATCGTCATGTTGCTGTGCGAAGAAGAAAACCTGCGCGAAGTCGTGGCGTTTCCGATGAACCAGCGCGCCGAGGATTTGCTGATGGGCGCGCCATCGGAAGTGACACCCAAACAGTTACGTGAATTGCACATCAGGCTCAATTTGCCGCAGAACTAAAAAGCGCTTGCGCAACAAGACGGCCGACAGAAGCCGGATTGACGTAAAGGGGGAAGACGTGGCGCGGAAGACTTGGCGGGGATCGTAAATGGCGTCCAATCTGTCTGAAGAGCTTCGCCTTGCGGCGCTGGCGTATCATCGCCTGCCGCGTCCCGGCAAACTCGAAATTCAGGCCACCAAGCCGCTCGCCAACCAGCGCGATCTGGCACTCGCTTATTCGCCCGGCGTGGCTGCTGCATGCGAAGCCATTGCGGCCAATCCCGCCGAAGCGGCGTCGCTGACCACGCGTTCTAATCTGGTCGGTGTCGTCACCAATGGCACGGCCGTTTTAGGTTTGGGCAATATCGGCCCGCTGGCCTCAAATCCGGTATTGGATGGCAAAGCGGTTCTGTTCAAGTAATTCGCTGGCATCGATGTGTTCGACATCGAGATCGCCGCCGACAGTGTTGAGCGCGTCGTCGAGACGGTGGCGGCGCTGGAGCCGACATTTGGCGGCATCAATCTCGAAGATATCAAAGGACCGGAGTGCTTCGAGATCGAGGAGCAACTCAAAGCGCGGATGAAAATTCCGGTCTTTCACGACGACCAGCATGGCACGGCGATTATCGTCTGTGCCGCCGTGCGCAATGCGCTCGCGCTCAACGGCAAGAAACTCGAGAGCATCAAGATCGTCGCGTCCGGCGCGGGTGCTGCCGCCATTGCGTGTTTGAATCTTCTCGTGTCGCTCGGCGCGAAACGCAAGAACATCTGGGTCTGCGATATCGACGGTCTCGTTTACGAGGGCCGCAACACGCTGATGGACAAGTGGAAGGCGGTCTATGCGCAGAAGACCGACAAGCGTGTTTTGGCCGACGTGATCGGCGGCGCGGATGTGTTTCTCGGCGTCTCGGCCGGCGGCGTGCTGACGCCCGACATGGTCAAGGCGATGGCGGACAAGCCGCTGGTGATGGCGCTTGCAAACCCCGTCCCGGAAATCAAGCCGGATGAGGCACGCAAAGCGCGTCCCGACGCGATGATCTGCACCGGGCGTTCCGATTTTCCCAATCAGGTCAACAACGTCCTTTGTTTTCCTTACATCTTTCGCGGCGCGCTCGATGTCGGGGTGTATCTTTGAAATCATTAGGAATTGCACAAATTGAAAAGAACCCCGGGTCAAATCGTGATATTTCCAAGGTAATTCAATCTCTGCCTGGTGT
>JBBRGE010000340.1:0-2959 GCA_038241045.1 Hyphomicrobiales bacterium
GGGTTGATCGCTGACATCCGAGAGTGGCATTCAGCAGGCGAATCCTGGCAACATACGCGTGAACGCATTCTGGAAAAATACGGCTGCGGCACCTTCGATGAGCACCATGTCGTTTTGCAATTTGCCGGCACCATCATGGCGCTGCTGCTCGGAAATGATGAACTGACCAAAAGCCTTGCGTTGGCGGCGTCGGCAGGGTGGGGCACGGCAACGAATCTCAGCATTATCGGATGTGTGCTGGGCGTGAAGAACGGCTTGGCGGGAGTCGATTTGTGCACCGCGTGGCGCGCCGCGATCAACGACGTTATTTTCCTTCCCAGCGCCGACGCGGGACATTCTGTCAGTGATGTGGCAACCGAGGCGCTGGCGCTGGCCCGCATGGGGCGCCAGTTGCAGCACGTGACCGTGACGGTACCGAAAAAAGGGGCCCGATTCCATTTCGAATTGCCCGGTTCCACTCAAGGCTTCGCGGCGGAGATGAGTTCCGATTCGCCGGGCTTGGCCATGGTGCGCAACGTCAGCGGCCGCAGTCGCTCGGGCAAGCGCGGCCTGGCGGTGGTTTTTTCCGGAGTTGATGGAAATCGCAGCGCGCGCATCTCCGCCCCGGTATTTCCAAAGCGCGAAAAACATGCGGGCGGGCGCCCTACCTTTATTTCAGGCAGTCCGACGTTGTATCCAGGCCAGACGGTTCGCGCCTATGTCGAAGCCAGTTCTGAAAACAAAGAGCAGGTGGGAGTACGGCCTTTCATTCGATACTATGGTGAATGCGATGAGCTCTGCATGATGCGAGGGCCGGAGAAACTGCTGCTGCCTGACGCGAGGCACGAATTTCAATGGACCATTCCACCCGCGATTGATGCCTCGAATCTGTTGGGTTCCCACGTCAATCGCGAAGGGGGTTCCCGCGACTCGCACAGCTTCGCGCTGCTGGGCCGGCCGATCGCCGAAATCGGGCTGAAAATATTCTCGGAGAAGCCGGTCACCGGAGTCGTCTATCTCGACTACCTCACGTGGACCGGCGCGCCGCGCGTGGATCTGGGACCGTCGGAAGGAATCGGGACGACGTGGCAGCACGCCTGGGTGAACGCCGCAACTCAGTGTGAATTCGGAAAAGGCGCGTCCGCATTGCGCGTCTGCCAAAATGAAGGCACCGGCCTGTTGATTCAAGGTACGCGCAGCTGGAAAGATTACGCGGCCATGGCCAACGTCACGCCGCGCATGGCACGAAGCGCGGGGATCGCCATCTATGTTCAGGGCCTCGAGCGTTACTATGCCTTGCTGCTAGCGCCTGAAAACAGGCTCAAGCTGGTCAAACAATTTCATGGGACCACCGTTCTCGCGGAAAAGGAATTTAACTGGACGTTCGGCCAGACGGTTGAGCTGTCCTTGTCCAAAGAAGGCAAACACATCATCGCCCGAGCCAACGGTCGCGAAGCATTCGCGATCGAAGACCTATCTCAGCCGCTGGACGGCGGCGCGGTCGCGTTGGTTGTCGAGGACGGTTGCGTGGAAAGCGCAGCCGTGCGGGTTGTGCCGGTGGAATGAATCCGGCACCGGGTTCGAAAACCAAATACTTGGCGTTCGTCATTGACAAATTTGCCGCAATTTCGCAAGCTACGGCGTACTTACTCAGCGGATTCATTTCATTGAAACAAGGAGAATTGCACATGCCCGTCCGTTACGGAATCATCGGCTGTGGCGCCATCGCCCAGCGCCGCCACATCCCCGAATGCGCGGCCAACCCGGCCTCCAAAGTTGCGGCCATCGCCGACCCGGTCAAGGAGCGCGTTGAAGCGATCGCCAAACAATACGGCGCGACCCCGTACACCGATTACAAAGAGATGCTGAAGGATCCGAATGTCGACGCCATCGTCGTCTGCGGCCCGAACACGCTGCACGCGGCACAGAGCATCGAAGCGCTCAACGCGGGCAAGCATGTGCTCTGCGAAAAGCCTATGGCGACCACGCGCGCCGACGCGCAGGCCATGATCGATGTCTCCAAGAAGACAGGCAAGTATTTGATGATCGGCCTCAATCAGCGCCTGATGCCGCCGCACGTTTGCGCGAAGGATATTCTGAAGAGCGGCAAGCTCGGGAAGGTACTGGCGTTCCGCACCGCGTTCAAACACCCCGGACCGGAAGGCTGGGCGATCGAAGGCGCGAAGAGCTGGTTCTTCAAAAAGGGCCAGGCATCCATGGGCGTCACCGGAGATTTGGGCGTCCACAAAGCCGATTTGCTGCGCTGGCTGCTCGGCCAGGAGTTCACCGAAGTCGGTGGCTTCGTCTCGACGCTCGACAAGAAGGATGAACACGGCGACCTGATCGACATCGACGACAATGCGTACCTGACCTTTAAGACCTCTGGCGGCGTGATCGGCAGCATGATCCTGAGCTGGACGAACTATGGCGCGGAAGAAAACTACACGGTTCTCTATTGCGAAAAGGGCGTGATGTCCCTCGGCACCGACCCGGTCTACGGCGTCATCGTCAACTACCGCAACGGCGACAAGGAAATGCACAAGGTCGGCGAAATGTCAACGAACGCGAAGCAAGTTCCGAGCGGCGTCATCGACCTATTCACCAAGAGCATCGCAACCAACACCCCTCCGGAAATCGACGGCATCGAAGGATATCGTTCTCTCGACGCGATTTTGACTGCGATGGAAGCGGCAGTCGCGGGGAAGATCGTCAAGATCGGATAGTCGCTGTTTCAGTTCAGGTTGTTTAGCGTTAGGACGCCGGCGAGGAGATGCGCCGGCGTCTACTTCTTTCGGAGGTACTTTAATATCGTTGACAGGTAACGACGTTGCAATTCAAAAAAATTTGATCGGCGAGAGCTGCCTTCATAGGTCGTTTTGAAATTCAATATAACCTGGGAGCTGCTGTGGAGAGGCTTGATGAAGACGAACTGGATCGCGAACTTGCGCGCTTGGATGCGGCTTGGGAAATGGAAGAGCAT
>JBBRGE010000341.1:0-2953 GCA_038241045.1 Hyphomicrobiales bacterium
GACGTGGATGCCCGGAACAAGTCCGGGCATGACAATTGAGAGATCGATGCTGAACAAGAAACTAAAAGGAGAAACACATGTCCGCACTCAAGGTCGCAATCGTCACCGGTGCCGGTTCAGGCATCGGGCGCGCATGTTCGCTGGCGCTGATGAAAGCGGGCTTCTCGCTGGTGCTGGCGGGACGCCGCAAGGACGCGCTGGAAGAAACCGCCAAGCGCGGTAAGGATTTCGGTAAGTGCATCGTGGTCCCATCAGACATGACCGACCCTGCATCGATCGCCGCGATGTTCGCCAAGACCATGGAGACGTTCGGGCGGCTCGACGTGATCTTCAACAATGCGGGCATGGGCGCGCCGGCGATACCGCTCGAGGACATTTCGCTCGCGCAATGGCAGGCGGTGGTGAACACCAATCTCACCGGGCCGTTTCTCTGCACGCAGCACGCCTTCCGCATCATGAAAGACCAGACGCCGAAAGGCGGACGTATCATCAACAACGGCTCGATCTCGGCCTACGCCCCTCGCCCGTTCTCATCGCCCTACACGGCGACCAAGCACGCGATCTCAGGCCTCACCCGCGCCACCGCGCTCGATGGGCGCGCCTATAACATCGCCTGCGGCCAGATCGATGTCGGCAACGCTGCAACGGAAATGACGGAGCGCATGACCGGCGGCGTGCCGCAGCCGCGCGGCGACATGATGGTCGAGCCGCGGATGGATGTGCAGAACGTCGCCGACGCAATTGTTTTCATGGCAACGCGTCCGCTCGACGCCAACGCGCTGTTTCTCAACATCATGGCGACGCAGATGCCGTTCGTGGGAAGGGGTTAGACGACGCTGACCTTCACCTTGGTCCCCGCCTTCACGGCTTTCAGCGCCTTCACGTCGCTGAGCGCTTTGGCGAAAATATTGACCGGGCTTGCTAACCTGATTTCACCGCCACGCGAAATTGGCGTGCGTCCGAAGCCGATAGCAATCGCAGGTCCGTCCGGCCAATAGGCGATCTCGCCTGCAATGACCACGTCACGCGCGTCTTTCTCCCGCGCGGCCTTCACCGGAACGTTGAAATAGACCTCATCGCCCCAAGTCATCGCCGACGATATGAGCGGCAGCACTTTCGCAATCGCATGCGCCGTCGGCGTGTCGAGCAATTCGGCATCGAGCGTGAGCGTGCCGAAATCAAAACGGATGGTTGTCATCGGTATCAATGCAGCCGGAACACGCCGTCCACCGCGCGCAACTCGGCGGGCTTGATGAGCTTGGAGTGCGCGACCGTAACGCCGACCAGCGGGCCCTCTAACTTCTTCTGCCAGAAGTCCAGAAAATCCTGCAGCGCGGGGAATTTCGGAAACAGGTCGTAGTTCTGCCAGACGTAGGATTGCAGCAGCCAGTGATGATCGGGACGGCGATACAGAATTTCTGCCGTGGTCAGGCCGTAGCCCTGAAGCTGCTTCTTGAAATCGTCCGAGACGATGCCGCCCGCTACCACGCCCGTCTGACCAACATCCCTTTGACCCATCTGATCCTCCTGATCCGGCGCAAAAAGTGTCGAATGAGAATCAAACGCCGACAAGATGAAAAGTTCACTAACCCCATGATTACAAAGGCATCAGCAGCATCGCATCGCGTCTGCTAACAGCGCCGCCTCCGTGGTTAACAATGATGAACGAATTCCGGCAGTCGCATCTTCCGAGTGCCAGAATATTTGCTAGACACCCTTGCCCGCGCGCGGCCATGGGCCTATGTCCATTGCAGCCGCGGTAGCACTCGCTCTCCGCGACTGCCAAATATCAAAAACACAAACAAATCAAATTCTTAAGGAGCAACGCATGAAATTCCGTCCGCTTCACGACCGCGTCGTGGTCAAGCGTATCGACGCCGAAGAGAAGTCCGCTGGCGGCATCATCATTCCGGACAGCGCCAAGGAAAAACCCTCGCAGGGCGAGATCGTCTCCGTCGGCCCAGGCGGCCGCGACGAGGCTGGCAAGCTGATCCCGATCGACCTCAAGGTCGGCGACGTCGTGCTGTTCGGCAAATGGTCCGGCACCGAAGTCAAGATCAACAACGAAGACGTGTTGATTATGAAGGAAAGCGACATCATGGGCGTCATCACCGGGATGCCTGCCGCAAAGAAGAAGGCCGCTTAAGAGCGACTTCTCCGTTTTCGTTGTCATGGCCGGATTTATTCCGGCCATCCCGACACAGAGGGCACCGCGCCCAACTCATCGGGATCACCGGAACAAGTCCGGTGATGACAAACAACAAGTCTCAAATTCTCAAAGGACACCCACATGGCAGCTAAAGAAGTGAAATTCGGCGTTGAAGCCCGCGACAAGATGTTGCGCGGCGTCGACATTCTCGCCAACGCTGTGAAAGTGACGCTCGGCCCGAAAGGCCGCAACGTCGTTCTCGACAAGTCGTTCGGCGCTCCACGCATCACCAAGGACGGCGTCACCGTCGCCAAGGAAATCGAACTTGAAGACAAGTTCGAAAACATGGGCGCACAGATGGTGCGCGAAGTGGCCTCGAAGTCGGCAGACGCTGCCGGCGACGGCACCACCACCGCAACCGTTCTGGCTCAGGCCATCGTGAAGGAAGGCGCCAAGTCCGTCGCCGCCGGCATGAACCCGATGGATCTCAAGCGCGGCATTGATCTCGCGGTTGAAGCTGTCGTTGCAGACCTCGTGAAGAACTCGAAGAAAGTCACGTCGAACGACGAAATCGCACAGGTTGGCACCATCTCGGCCAACGGCGACAAGGAAATCGGCGACTTCCTCGCAAAGGCCATGGCGAAAGTCGGCAACGAAGGCGTTATCACCGTTGAGGAAGCAAAGTCGCTCGACACTGAACTCGACGTTGTTGAGGGCATGCAGTTCGACCGTGGTTACATCTCGCCATACTTCGTCACCAACGCCGACAAGATGCGCGTTGAATTCGACGACGCCTACATCCTC
>JBBRGE010000342.1:0-2930 GCA_038241045.1 Hyphomicrobiales bacterium
ACAACGAATGGCCCCTCTGCCCGCGGCGATGTCGTATGCAACGTGCGCGCGGCAAGTTCCTTGCCGCCCCCCGACGGTCCGACGATCATGATACGACTATTGGCCTTTGCCGCGCGATCGATGGTCTGGCGAAGTTGATTCATGCACGGCGATTTTCCGATCAGCGTGCCCGACGATGGCGCGTGCTGCTTGAGCTCCCTCACCTCACGCTTCAGCCGCGACGTCTCGAGCGCACGGTTGGCAACAAGAACCAGACGATCCGCCTTGAACGGCTTCTCGATAAAATCATAAGCGCCGCGCTTGATCGCAGCGACCGCCGTCTCGATATTGCCGTGACCGGAAATCATCACGACCGGAACTTCCGGAAAATCGCGCTTGATCTGCTCCAGCAATTGTAGGCCGTCGAGCTTGCTGCCCTGCAGCCAGATGTCGAGAAAAATGAGATTAGGTCGCCGGTTGAAAACTTCGGCGAGCGCAGAATCGCTATCGCGCGCAGTGCGCGTGTTGAATCCTTCGTCGTCGAGAATTCCCGCAACCAGATCTCGGATGTCGGCTTCGTCGTCAACGATGAGAATGTCATTCGCCATGGATTGCGCCTGCTGTCTTAAATGCCTGTAACGGCTTCTGCTGCTTTTTGATTTTCTTTGTCCGGCTGTTTAGCGTGGCCCGAGACAGCGAACCGCATGCGCACCCACGCGCCACGTGCTCCCGGCCGCAACACCGACGCGTCGTTCAACTCGATATGCCCGCCGTGGTCTTCCAGAACACGGCCGACAATAGCAAGACCAAGACCAGTGCCTTTCTCCCGCGTTGTCACATAGGGCTCAAGCAGCCGAGCGCGGCTTTCCTTGGGCAATCCAATTCCATTGTCGATGACGTCAATGACGATATCGTCGTCGTCGCGAGCTGCGATGACGTCGATACGTCCGCGATCGATCTCACCGGCAGGCACAGCCCCAATCGCTTCGGTTGCGTTCTTGATGATATTCGTCAACCCTTGCGAAATCAGCCGCCGATCAAAATTTGCCTGCATCGGCTCCTGCTTGATATCGACTTCAATATCGACGTCGGGCGAACCCACGCGCATCAAAAATACGGTCTGCCGCACGGCATCGGCCACATCCTCGCCTTCGATCACGGGTTTTGGCATGCGTGCGAACTTGGAGAATTCATCGACCATCTTTCGGATGTCATCGACCTGACGCACGATGGTGTCGGTACACTGGTCGAAGATCACGCGATCTTCAGTAATGACCTTGCCGAATTTTCGGCGGAGCCGTTCAGCGGATAGCTGAATCGGCGTCAGCGGATTCTTGATCTCATGTGCAATGCGTCGCGCCACGTCCGCCCACGCTGACGTGCGCTGTGCCTTTACCAAATCAGTAATGTCGTCGAGCGTGATGATATAACTTTCGTTCGTTTGTCCGGGCTGCTCCGAACTGACCCGCGCCGAAAGAGTCCGCTCGATCTTGTCGCGGCTTATCTCGATCTCACCCTGCACCAGCCGTTGCGCGCTGCTGCGTGCTGTCTGCATGAGATCGTTCAGTTCCGGCACAATCTCCGACAGGGGATGGCCCAGCGCTTCTGACTCTGTATGGCCAATCAACTTCTCGGCGGATCGATTGAGAATTGCAATCTTGCCGCTGCCGTCCACACCGATAATTCCGGCGCTTGCCGATGACAACACAGCCTCAATAAATCGCCGCCGACTGTCGATGACATCGCTTGCACTCACCAGTTCATCCCGCTGCGTGCGTAACTCCTGCGTCATCTTGTTGAAGGTCTCGCCGAGATGAGCGAGATCGCCTTCGGAGCGGATGACCGGCACCTGGACGTGCAGGTCGCCGGTCGAAACCAGATTGGCTGCCCCCATCAGACGGCGAATTGGCGCGACCAGCCAGTTGGCGAAATTCAATCCGATCAGGACCGAGGACATCAGAACCGTCAAAGCGATCACGGTGAACATCAGGGCGAAGGCGACCTGAATACCGAGCCTGCGTGATTCCAGTTCCGAGTATTCCTTGACGCTTGCTTGCGTCTGCCGCAGTTGGGCGACCACGCGGGGATCGAGCAGCCGGGCAACATAAAGAAACGTATCCTGAAAAGCCCGCAGCCGAATGACGGCCGCCACGTAATTTTGCTCGACGAACACGCCTATCTGCGGCTCGTCTTCATTCACATTGCTCAGGAAATCTTCGGCAGGCGTCAGGAAATCCTGTCGGATACCGGTTGCTGCAGTCTCAAGTATGTTGCGGTTTTTGTCGATCAGCATCGCGCCCGGAAGATTGCGCGACGCCGCGCTCGACGTGAGGAGTTTGCGGAAGGACTCGCGGTCCTGATCGAATAACGGGCGCGCCCGCGTGATGTCACTGGCCATTCCGATCACGTCGCCACGAATCAACTGGGCATGCTCGTAGACATAAGCATTGGCGACGATCAGCGAGTTTTCGATGACGGCGCGCGTGCGCACCGAGAACAATCTGTCGAGGCCACGATCGAGCGTTACGTTGGCGACAATGGACACCAGAACCGCCGGCAAAACGGCGATCACCGAGAACAGGCTGACGGTCTGGACATGCAGCCGCGCCGCTGCTCGGCCTCGCCGCCTTGCCTGCACGACTTGCCAGACTTCGCGGGCAATAATCGCCAGCAGCAAAAGAATGGTCGCGCCATTGATGAGCAGGAAGGTGACGACGACCTGATGGGTCGGCACAATCGGCGTGAGGCCGGTCAAGACGACGAACGTCAGGAAGGCTGACAGCAACGCAATCCCGACCGCAAACGGCGCCATCAGCCGCCGAAGCGGCCACCCGCGCGGCTCGGCGAAAGACGGATCAAACGATACCGACGTCTCTGCAGTGGTCATTGGTGATTTTTGGACCGGCCCGAATTCGACATCACGCGTGGCAAACAGCCAGCGTCAGTGATGC
>JBBRGE010000343.1:0-2929 GCA_038241045.1 Hyphomicrobiales bacterium
GATCGCGGGCTGTGGCCGCGCGCAGACGCTTGGCGGCCCGGTACATGAAATTCGCGCCGGGGACGTGGTGTGGATTCCTCCCGGCGAGAAGCATTGGCATGGTGCCGCGCCGACGACCATGATGGCGCATATCGCGATGCAGGAGGCGAAAGACGGCAAGTTCGTCGAGTGGCTCGAGCATGTCAGCGACGCCGACTACAACAAGCCGGTAGGTGGGTAGGCGAATTTCACGATTTCTCGACTTTGCGAATCACCGTCATTGCCGCATTGATGACTCATTGTGACGGTCTGGTTCCGTGAACTAGGTGGCACGCAGGAGGCCCGATGCGATTCATCATTCCGGCGATCTACGCAAGCGTGTTCGGCGTGGCGATTTATTTTGCCATCGCGCAATCCCCGCTGCCGCAGGCGATTGCCTCGGTTCCGCAGGATGCGCGCGCAGCGCTGACGCAGATGACCGGTCCGAAAATCGGCAAGCGCGAAACTTGTCGCCAAAGCGTTTCGTCCAAGGGACTGCGCCGCCAGGACGCGCGCGACCAGTTGCAAATTTGCGTCGCCAAGGCGCGGCTCGATTGTCTGCAACAGGCGATCGATGCGAAAGTTCGCGGCAACGCCCGCCGGGTGTTCGTCAAGAGCTGCGTCGCGGCGTAAAGCCCGGCCCCGTGCCGGGCTTTTTTACCCGAAATTCACCACGTTTTTTGTGAGCGGCGGCATCGGGCCGTTTGAGCCGCCACCGGGCGTTAAATCCGCCCGCGATTGCACCACTTGTCGTTGAAATCAGTCACCATTTGGAAACGCTGTTCGCCGCAATTGCGCGTGCGGTTCCTTGGAAACACTCCGAGTTAATACGGATCGTGTCCGGTAACATCCGGAGGCGACAATGTTCGGCAGCCCGATCTGGTATGCGATCTATCACCACGCGCTGATCGTCGTGGCGGCTGGCGTTTGCCTGTTCGGCACATGGGTCGGCATGCGCCATTTTGCACGCGCCCGCGCCACCGAAGGCCCGATGCATTACGGCTGGGTGTTCATGGCCTCGCTCGGCACAGGTGCTGCATTGTGGGCCGCAATCTTCATTTCCATTCTGTCTCAAGCCCCGGCGCTGGAAAACGGTTTTGAAATGGGTCCGGCGGCGTTCGCGCTGCTGATTGCGATCGTGACCTGCGCGGTTGGGTTCGAGATCGGTAGCAAGAAAAATTTTACGCTCGCGCCTGAAATCGGCGGCATGATCGTCGGCGGCGGAATTCTGGCCATGCATTATGTCGGTCTGAACGCATGGCATGTGGCGGGCGTCGTGACCTGGAGCTGGTTCGGTATCGGCGCCAATATCGTTTTCGGACTTGGGCTGGGCGCGCTGTCGGTCAGCCGCGCCAATCGTCCGGTGACGCGCTATTGCCGACATGGCGCGGCGATTGTAATGACTTTTCTGATTTGCGTGATGCATTACACGATGGTGGCTTCGAACGAGGTCGTGGCCGATAACGGCATCGAATTGTCGCCGAGTCTGGTGCCGGGACACACGCTTGCGATCTTCGTCACCGCCGCCGTGTTGCTGGTGATCGGCAGCGGTTTCTCATCGTATATCATCGACCTGCGCTCGCGCACCGAAGCCTCCGAGCGGATTCTTCAATTGTCGTTCAACGACACTATGACGGGGCTGCCGAACCGCATCGCGTTCAACGAGCGTCTGTCGTTCGACATCTCAGACGCGCATGAAAAGGCGCACAAGCTCGCGGCGTTCTCCATCGACATTGACGGCTTTAAAGACATCAACGATGTGTTCGGCCATTCAGTCGGCGATCTCGTTCTGATTCAAGCGGCCGAGCGCATGCGTCATGCCCTTCACGATGGTGAATTTCTGGCGCGTCAAAGCGGCGACGAATTCCTCGCATTGCAGATGTCCGGCAACATGCCGCAGACCGCGCAGGACATGGCCGAGCGCATGACCGCGGCACTCGACGCGCCGTTCGCGGTGCGGGACCAAACCGTCAAGCTGACAGTGTCGATCGGCTATTCGATCTTCCCGACCGATACGCCGGAGCGCGATCAGCTTCTGAGCAACGCCAAACTTGCGATGTATCGCGGCAAGACTGCGCAACGCGGCATGATCTGCCGTTACGATCATAAGCTCGACGAAAGCGCGCGGGAACGCCGCTCATTGGTGCGCGACCTGCACGACGCTATCAATAACGATGAACTTCAGCTTTTCTACCAGCTTCAGACATCATTGGCCGACGGATCGATTCGAGGTGCCGAAGCCCTGATGCGCTGGATCCATCCGACGCGGGGTTTCGTCTCGCCTGCCGAGTTCATTCCGCTGGCGGAAGAATCCGAACTGATCCTGCTGATGGGCGAGTGGGCGTTGCGCACAGCCTGCCGCGATATGGCGGCAGGAAAAATTCCGGGTGTCGTTGCGGTCAATCTGTCGCCGATCCAGTTCAGGCAGAACAATCTGGCGGAGATCATCCACGGCATCCTGATCGAGACCGGATTGTCGCCGTCACGCCTCGAAGTGGAAGTCACCGAATCGACCATGATGGCCGACCAGACCGGCGCGTTGCATACGCTGCGCAAGCTGAAGTCCATGGGCATCGCGATTGCGATGGACGATTTCGGTACGGGATATTCGTCGCTGGCGACGCTGCATGCGTTTCCGTTCGACAAGATCAAGCTGGATCAATCGTTCGTGCGCAAAATTCCGGAAGATGGATCTGCGATGGCGATCGTGCGCACGGTGCTCGCGCTCGGAAAAAGCCTTGGCGTACCGGTACTCGCGGAAGGCATCGAGACCACGGAGCAGCATGCGTTTCTTGCTGACGAAGGTTGCGACGAGGGGCAGGGCTACCTGATGGCGCGCCCGGTTGCGCTGGACGGGCTCGCAGCAGCAATGGCCGCGATCACCGCGCGGCAGATGCAAGGTGGCGGTGCG
>JBBRGE010000344.1:0-2893 GCA_038241045.1 Hyphomicrobiales bacterium
AACACGATGATGTCTGGCCGATGCAGCAGGAGCCGCGCAAAAGCGAGGCGCTGTTTTTCGCCGCCCGACAATGTCTGGTCCCAGGGTGCGTCTTCCTCGATCTTGTCCTTGAGATGCGCCAGTCCGACCTTGTCGAGCGCCTCCCCGATTTGCTCGAGACTCCAGTCTTCGGCCGCAGCCGGATAGGCCGCAGCCCGACGCAGCGTGCCTGACGGCACGTAGGGTTTTTGAGGCAGCATGAACATCCGCCGGTCGGGATGGAAATCGACGCTGCCGCCGCCCCACGGCCACAGGCCCGCAATGGCACGCACCAGCGTGCTCTTGCCGGTTCCCGATTCTCCGGCCACCAGAACGCGCTCGCCCGCACCGACAATGATCTCCGCGTCGCCCACCACAGCCGTGCCGTCATCGAGCGTGACGGACAGATCGTTGAGCCGAAGCATTTCATCACCCTGCGTTTCGCCGCGCTTGATGCGGTTCATTCCGTCGCCGGTTTCGGCGCGCTCAAGACCATCGAGCGACATCATCAGCGAAGCGATGCGGCGTGCGCCCGCGTTCCATTCCGCAAGGCGCGGATAATTGTCCACCAGCCAGCCGAAGGCATGCTGCACGATAGTAAATGCCGATGCGGCCTGCATGACCTGACCGAGCGACATGCTGCCGTCTAGAAACTTTGGTGCGCAGAGCAAAATCGGAATCACCGGCGCGATCAAGCTTGAGCCCTGAGACACAACCGTCGTGCGCATGTGTTGGCCTGCGAGATGCGCCCATTGCCGAATGACTTTGGTAAACGATTTGTCGATGCCGGAGCGTTCTTCTTCCTCGCCGCCGAGCAACGCGATGCTCTCCCCGTTTTCGCGAACGCGCGTGAGCGCATAGCGGTATTCGGCTTCCGCCTGATTCTTGCCTTCAGAAACCGCCACGAAGTTGCGGCCGATGACAGCCATCGAACTGCTCGCGACCGCCGCGTAAATAACGGCGGCGATGACGAGAAAACCCGGGATCGTGAACGTCGATCCGCCGACGGTCAGCGTCAGCGCGCCGCCGATGGTCCACAGCACCACGATGAACGTCGATGCGGACAAGAACGCCTGCGTGACACCTGCGGCAAAATCCACCGGCGCGTCGGTCGCGACGCGTAAATCTTCGGCGACACGATATTCGGGATTCTGATGATCGCCGTCGACCAGATTGAGTTGATAATAGCGGCCGTTTTTCAGCCAGCGTGATACCACCGAATTTGTGACCCACGCGCGCCAGCGCCGCTGAATTCCCATGCGCGCGTAAACTTGGCTCACACCAACCGCAACGCTGCCGATCGCAAGGGGAAAGAATATCGCGCTCAGATGCAGGACGCTGGCGGAATCCTTTTTTTCGATTGCGTCGAAGATCGCCCGATTCCAGACGTTGATGCCGTACTGAAACGATATCTGCAGCAGGATCAGAAGCAGCAGGCCGCCTGAGAAAGCCCATGCGAGCCGCCCGCCGCCATGCCCCCAAAATCCGCGCGCGCTGATCCAGAACCGTTTCAACAGATAGTCGCGTCGTGCCTGTTCGGCTTCTTGCGGTGTGAGCGCCGGATCGTTTTCGAGCAGTTCGGGCGGTGGCGGCTCGATCGTTTTGCCGGTTTCGCTGACAACTTCCTGAATCGACGTCGGTTTCATGGCCGATCAACAACAACGGAACCCGAAAGTTCCAATAGTTTTTTGCAATGCAAAATTTTTGTTATTCGGCCGGAATGGCGCGGGTTTTCGGCACCGGATTGTCGCGTCGGCGTCGCATCCGGTCGATCAGCAGATAAATCACCGGCGTGGTGTAGAGCGTCAGAATCTGGGACACGATCAGGCCGCCGATGATGGTGATGCCGAGCGGGCGGCGCAGTTCTGTGCCCGGCCCGCTTGCGACAACAAGCGGCACTGCGGCCAACAGCGCCGCCATCGTGGTCATCAGGATGGGGCGAAATCGCGCGAGGCTCGCCTCGAAGATCGCCTCTTCGGACGACAGTCCCCGATGCCGTTCGCCATCCAGCGCGAAATCGACAATCATGATTCCGTTTTTCTTGACGATGCCGATCAGCAAGATGATGCCGATGAATGCGATGACCGTGAGCGGCGTATTGGTCAATTGAAGTGCCAGCAGCGCGCCAAGTCCTGCCGATGGCAGCGTCGAGATGATCGTGAGCGGATGTACGAGGCTCTCGTACAAAACGCCGAGCACGATATAGACCGCAATGAGCGCGCCGAGAATCAACAGCGGCTGTCGGCCCGCGGTCTTCTGACTATCGGCGGCGTTGCCGGAGAAGTCGCCGCGAATACCTTCGGGCATGTGCAGATCGGTGACGGCCGCACGGATATTGTCCGTCGCGGTTTGCAGCACGACGTCAGGCAGCACGTTGAACGAGATCGTGTTCGAGGGAAACGATGCCTGGTGAAAAACGGAAAGTGGCGACAGCCCGCGCTCCATGCGCACAACGCCGGAGAGCGGCACCTGCTTGCCATTCGCGCCCGCGACATAGATTTTGTCCAGCGCGGAAGGATCGGTTTGCAGGCGTGGATCGGCCTCGAAAATAACCTGATACTGATTGCGCTGGGTGTAGATCGTCGAAATCTGCCGCTGCGAAAACGCGTTGTTCAATGCGTTGTCGATATCCTGCACCTTCACGCCGAGACTTGCAGCCATGTTCCGATCGATTGAAAGATTGATCGCCAGACCGGCAGCATCGCGGTCGCTGGAAATGTCGGTAATGCCCTCCACGCTTTCCATTTTCTTGGCGACGATGGGCGCCCACTTCGCCAGCAGATCGAGGTCCGCGCTGGTCAGCGTATATTCGTAGTTCGAATCGCTTTGCCGTCCGCCGGTGCGCAAATCCTGCGCCGCGAACATGAACAGCCTG
>JBBRGE010000345.1:0-2873 GCA_038241045.1 Hyphomicrobiales bacterium
GGATGCGACGCCGACACATGCTTGGCTTTCTCATTGGCCAGAAGGATGGCGATGTCGGCGGGATTTTTTTGACCTGACGCCTGCTGAATGGCGGGCTCGTCGATATCCGCAGGCTTGGTCTCGACGGCAAGACCCGCCTGATCGAGCAGCGATTTTCGCGCACTACTTTGCGATGCAAGAATCAACAGAAGTTCGCCGCGCCAGATCGTCATTGCGATCAGGCTCTCTCGCGCTGTCGGTCAGCGAAAAGTTTCATGATGGCGGCAGCGGTTTCCTCGATCGAACGGCGCGTGACATCGAGCAGCTCCCAATTGTATTTCGCACTCAGCTTACGCGAGAAGGCGACTTCCTCGGCGACGGATTGCCGGTCGATATAGGCGTGGTCCCCGGTTTTGGCACCAATACCGAGCAGCCGATTTTGTCTGACCTGAATGAGCCTCTCGGGCGTCGCGTGAAGACTGACCACCAGTGGCTTCTTCAGAACTTCAAGTTCGCGCGGAATCGGAATCCCCGGCACCAGCGGCACATTGGCGGTGCGCACCCCGCGACCGGCAAGATAGATCGACGTCGGCGTCTTTGAGGTGCGCGAGACCCCAACCAAAACAACGTCTGCTTCTTCCAGCCCGTCAACATGCTGGCCGTCGTCGTGCATCATGGTGTAATTGAGCGCGTCGATGCGTTTGAAATATTCTGCATTCAGTGTGTGCTGCGCGCCGACGCGCTGCGAGGTCTCGGTGCCCAGATAGGCCTGAAACAACTGCATCACCGGGCCAATGATCGACAGGCTTGGAATATTGATCTCGCGGCACTTCGCCTCAAGCCGCGCCACCAGATCCTTCTCGAGAATCGTGAACAACACGATGCCGGGCGTCTCCTCGATCTCGGCAAGAACGCGATCGAGCTGCTTCTGGCTGCGAATCAGCGGGTAGACATGCTCGACCGGCGAGACGTTGGAATACTGAGCCGCGACCGCGCGCGCCACCGTGATGAGCGTTTCACCGGTCGAATCCGAGATCATGTGAAGATGAAAGTAGCTACCGCTGGTAGGCATGAGCCTGATGCCGATCTATCGTTTTCACGTCACTGCTGTGGACTGGTGTGAATCCCTGTGCGCAGACCGGCGACAGAAGCGCCGCAGACGAACCGCCTCCGGGATAACCCATCGTTTTATTCACAGCCGTGACTTCGGTAAAAAATCATACAGCGTGAGCAATGCTAACGGGCTTATGTGGATTTGTCTTGGATGAATCCGGGATAACCAGCAACAAGCCTCTGAAAATACGCCGGCATTCAGCTGCGCGAAAAATTCGCAATAGCGGGCATAAAGGTCGCTGGCCTCGTCAACCGCTGCATAGTCTGTGGGAAATATTGCGCGGACGCTAATCACCGCTACGCTGACTCTAACCTAAGAATCTAAAAAGAATTCTTTAGACAAGTCGTGCTTGCAGAAACATCTCGCGTCACATCAAGTGCCGATGCGGTTCAACCCAATCTGCAATCGTCCGTTCCACCCAGAATGAAAAATTCAAGCTCACCAAAAGTACCTGAGAATTTCCGCGATGTATGAATGGATCAAAGCCCTGCATGTCATAGCGGTCATCGCCTGGATGGCCGGCATGCTCTATCTGCCGCGGCTGTTCGTTTATCACGCGCAGACCGATTCAGGATCGCAGCAGTCCGAGACGTTCAAGATCATGGAACGCCGTTTGCTGCGCGCGATCATGACCCCGGCGATGATCGTGACCTGGCTGGCCGGGCTATGGCTTGTCTGGAAGGGCGGCTGGATGCAGGCCGGATGGTTTCACGCGAAATTTGCGCTCGTCATCGTGCTGTCGGGCGTTCATGGATTTCTCGCCGCACGGGTGAAGGATTTCGCCAGCGATGCCAACACCAGAGGCCATAAATTCTATCGGCTAATCAACGAGGTGCCGACCTTGCTGATGATCCTGATCGTCATTCTGGTGATCGTGAAGCCGTTTTAGAGTGAGGAATCTGGAAAGCGCTCAAACGATCTTCTTGCGCGAGCCACGCCGATTTTCTATATTGAGGCCACCCGACCGAACGCAAACGGATGCGGTTGAGTCCCGGTTCCAGTGTTGAACCGGCCGCTGCATCGGGTTCGAAAGCCCCCGGCTTTTTTGTTTCTCAATATCTTCCTCGCTCAAGATTTTCGGACTTCTGATTTTGTGACGTCCGTTTGTCGGCAAGCAGGCCGAATCTCCGTTTGCATCCCTTCCCCTCGACGACCCTCCACAGGACAACCCCAATGCGGGAAATAAAACTACAAGACCTCAAGACCAAAACAGCGGCGGAGCTTGTCTCGTTCGCTGAGGAAAATGGGGTCGAAAATGCCAGCACCATGCGCAAGCAGGAGCTGATGTTCGCCATTCTCAAACAGCTTGCGATTGCCGAAACCGACATTATCGGCGAAGGCGTCGTCGAAGTTCTTTCCGACGGCTTCGGCTTTCTGCGATCCTGGGACGCGAATTACCTTCCCGGTCCGGACGATATTTATGTCTCGCCCTCGCAGATCCGCCGCTTTGGACTTCGCACTGGCGACACCATCGAAGGCCATATTCGCAGCCCGAAAGAAGGCGAACGATATTTCGCACTGCTCAAGGTCAACACGCTGAATTTCGAAGACCCTGAAAAATCCAAGCACAAGGTCAACTTCGATAACCTCACGCCGCTGTTTCCAGACGAGCGCTTTCGTCTCGAACTGGAAGATCCGACACGAAAAGATCTGTCGGCCCGCGTCATCGACATCGTGGCACCGATCGGCAAGGGTCAGCGCGAGTTGATCGTGGCACCGCCTCGCACCGGTAAGACCGTGCTGATGCAGAACATCGCGCATTCGATCACCGCCAATCATC
>JBBRGE010000346.1:0-2869 GCA_038241045.1 Hyphomicrobiales bacterium
GGTGCGAACCGGTTCAGCGCCGAACTTTGCTTTGTATCTCCCGGCGAATGCCCGAAAGCCCGCCGGGTCGGGCGCGGCGTAAAATCCGCCCTGCAAATTCGGATCGGCCGACACGCGTGGATTGTCCCACAGACCCGTGCCGAGCAATTGCACGCGTTTAAGATTTGCGCCGCTTGCAGCGAGCGTCTGCGCGACATTGACGAGTGCGTCGCCATCGTCGGCCATGAACAGAGCGTCCGCCGTCGGTAAAGCCTGTGCGACATTGCGCGCGGCGCTCTGCAGTTGCGCCGGATCGGTTGAATACTTCTCGAACGCCACAACACGCCCGCCCTTTCGGGCGACCGCCTGCTTGAACGCGACTTCAATGACATTGCCGTAGGCATTCTCCGGCAGCAGCGCCGCGAACGACCGCTTTCCAGTACCGGCGGAATAATCGACGATGCGGTTGACGTCGGACTCAGGCAGGAAACTCAGGAGATAGACGCCGCGACCGGCGACGCTGGAGTCCGTAGAAAATGCAATCACCGGAATGCCGCGCGGTCGCACGACCCCTGCGGTCGCCGGTACTGACAAACCGAACAGCGGACCGAGAATGATTTCCGCGCCTTCGTCGAGCGCCTGTTGCGCACCTTGTTGCGCGCCCTGCGCCGAACCGGCATCGTCCTTCACCAGCAACTGGACGTTCGGATTTTGAAATTCGGAAAGTGCGAGTTCGGCGGAATTGCGCATCGACTGCGCCGCCACCCCGGCATTGCCGGACGCCGATAGCGGCAACAACAACGCGACCTTGACCTGACCTGATCCGACGGCAGTCGGTTGCTGCTGCGGACCTGAAGGCTCCGATGGCTGCTCGAGGTCGGACGATGGACCTGATCGTGCACTCGGAAATGACGATTGAAGTCCGGCGCAACCAGCGACAAACGGCGCACTCAAAATCAGCCCGAGCGCGCTCCGGCGGGTCGATCCGCCTGGCTGCAGCTTCGGATTGGGAGCGTCATCCATCTCGGGTTTCCAATGGTCCGATCGGGATCGGCCCCGCACACTTGTCCTGCAGGACGATCTGGATCGGGATTCAGGCATATTGTCGGCGAAGAGTTAACCAAAACAAAAGCTTTATGGCGGCGCCAAGTACCAAACTGGCGCGAAAGATACGGCATTTGAGGCGTTGCAGTTGCGAACAAGACGACGCCCAAGAAGGCACCGAGACGATTTCAATGATTGCCGTTAGGATGTTCCCATGCGCGCCAAGACACTCCGAACCGCCATTCGATCCACCGGAACCGATACGGCGTCCGACGGTTCCGGCAGCCGAACTTTTGCGATTGCCGGACAAGTCCTCAGCGTGCCCAAAGCCGCAGCGGGACTTTATCTCGTGGCGACGCCAATCGGAAATCTCGGCGACATTACGTTGCGGGCATTGGAGACACTGGCGGGCGTCGATATCGTTGCATGCGAGGACACCCGCATCACCCATCGGCTGATGGAGCGGTATGTGATCGCAGCGTCGCTGACGCCCTATCACGAGCACAACGCCGCCACGGCGCGGCCGAAGATTCTGGAAAAGCTTTCGCAAGGCCTGTCGGTCGCGCTGGTGTCGGACGCCGGCACGCCGTTGATTTCCGATCCCGGCTTCAAACTGGTGCGCGAGGTCTACGCCGCCGGGCATGATGTAATCGCGCTGCCGGGACCGTCATCCGTGCTAGCCGCCTTGTCAGTCGCCGCATTGCCGACCGACCGGTTTTTCTTCGAAGGATTTCTGCCGCCCAAACAAAATGCGCGGCGCGCGCGATTGTCCGAATTGGCGCGCATCGACGCGACGCTGGTGATGTTCGAATCCGGATCGCGTGTGCAGGACAGTCTGCAGGACATTGCGCTCAGCATGGGCGAGCGTGAGGCTGCAATTTGCCGCGAAATGACCAAGCTGCATGAAGACGTGCGCCGTGCGAAAGTCTCGGAATTGGCGGCAGAAGCCGGTGACCTGGAAACGCGCGGCGAATTCGTTCTGGTGATCGCCCCGCCACCGGAAAATTCCGGCCTTGATGATGCAGCACTCGACGATCTGCTGCGCGCTTCGCTCAAACATGACAGCGTCAAGGATGCGGTCGCCAACGCGATGGAAATTTCCGGACGGCCTCGCCGTGAAATCTACGCGCGCGCGCTTGAACTTGCGAAAGATAAACGAGACGGCGATGACTGACGGCGCGCAGCCAATCAAGCCCGCACGCAAAAGCACACCCTCGCCCAAACGTGTCGCGGCATTCCAGACCGGCATTTCGGCGGAGAGCCGTGCGTGCGTGTATTTGATTGCCAAAGGTTATCGCATTCTGGCGCGGCGGTTCAAAACGCCCCACGGCGAAATCGATATCGTTGCGCGGCGACGAGGGCTTCTTGCGTTCATCGAAGTCAAGGCCCGCGCCACGTTGGACGATGCGGCCTATTCGGTGACGCCGCAGCAGCAGGCGCGAATCGTCAACGCAGCGCAGATGTGGCTCTCGACGCATGACGACCATGCGCAACTCGATATGCGTTTTGACGTTGTTCTCATTGCGCCAAAGAGTTTGCCGCGCCATCTGATGGCGGCATTCGACGCCAGCGCGTAGACAAAATCGCGCTCTGGTCAAAGCCGGATAAATCGCCCAGATTGCCGCCGCGTATTTCGAAAAACGGACCCCGAAAAATGACCCTCAAAGTCGCCGTCCAGATGGACCCCATCGCGCGGATCAACATTCGCGGCGACTCGACGTTTGCGCTGCTGTTAGAGGCGCAGAAGCGCGGCCATGCCATGTCGTATTATACGCCGGAAAATCTCTCGCTGAACGGCGAGCATCTGGTCGCATCGGTGCAGTCGCTCACGGTCCGCGATTCCGAG
>JBBRGE010000347.1:0-2862 GCA_038241045.1 Hyphomicrobiales bacterium
CCAGATCCCGGACGTGTCGCGCGATCAGGGCCGAACCGAAAAGGCCATCGCGTCACTTGAAGAAGTGATCCGCAAATATCCAGCCTCGGAATATGCGACCACGGCCAAGAAGAAGATTGAGGCCGCGCGCGACCAGTTGGCTGGCAAGGAAATGACGGTCGGGCGCTATTACATGGAAAAGCGCGACTACACGGCAGCCATCAATCGTTTCAAGGTTGTGGTTACGCAATATCAGACGACCCGCCATGTCGAGGAAGCGCTGGCGCGGCTGACCGAGGCCTACATGGCCATCGGCATTGTCGGCGAAGCGCAGACCGCCGCAGCCGTTCTTGGCCACAACTTTCCGGACAGCCGCTGGTACAAAGACGCCTACAATCTAGTAAAGTCGGGCGGAGCCGAGCCGAGTGAGAACAAGGATTCTTACATCAGCAAGGCATTCAAGAGAATCGGCCTCGGTTAGGATTCATTTTCAATGCTTGCCCGTCTTTCGATCCGTGACATCGTCCTGATCGAGCGGCTCGATATCGATTTCCTAAAAGGTCTGGCCGTCCTCACCGGAGAAACCGGGGCTGGCAAATCCATTCTGCTGGATGCATTCGCGCTGGCGCTGGGCGGGCGCGGGGATGCAGGACTCGTGCGCCACGGTGCCGAACAAGGTCAGGTCACAGCGGTGTTCGATGTTCCGAAGGGGCATCCCGCGACCGATATTTTGCGCGAGAACGGCTTTGATGATTCCGGCGAGATGATTTTGCGGCGCGTGCAGATGGCTGACGGAAAAACGCGCGCGTTTCTCAACGATCAAGCGATCAGCGTCCAGACCTTGAAGGCGGTCGGCTCCACGCTGGTGGAAATTCACGGCCAGCACGACGAGCGCGCATTGGTCGATACGGCCACGCATCGCAGACTGCTCGATGCGTTCGGTGCGCATGAGAAAGACGTCGGTAACGTCGAGAAATTGTGGGATGCGCGACGAACCGCGCGGTCTGCTTTGGAAGAGCACCGCGCCGGCATGGAACGCGCCGCGCGTGAGGCGGATTATTTACGTCATGCCTCCGACGAATTGACCACGCTCAAGCCGCTCGAAGGCGAAGAGACAAAACTCGCAGAGCGCCGCACCGTAATGATGCAGGGCGAGAAGATCGCGGAGGATTTGCGCGAGGCGCAGGCGGCCGTCGGCGGGCCGCAATCTCCAGTGGCGTCGTTGTCGGCGGCAGTACGCAGACTGGAGCGGCGTGTATCGACGGCACCTCAGTTGATCGAGCCCGCCGTGAAGGCGATGGACCTCGCCATCAACGCCCTTGAAGAAGCCGATCAGCACCTCAATGCCGCTCTGGTCGCGGCTGACTTCGATCCTTTGGAGCTTGAGCGTATCGAAGAGCGATTGTTTGCGCTGCGCGCGGCGTCGCGAAAATACTCGACGCCGGTCGACGCGCTGAATGCGCTGGCAAAGAAATATGCCGCCGATGTCGCGCTGATTGACGCCGGCGCGGACAAGTTGAAAGTTCTGGAGAAGGCGGTGCTGGCTGCCGACAAGGAGTACGGAGCTGCGGCCGAGAAATTGTCGGCGGCGCGCAACAAGGCGGCTGAAAAACTCAACAAGGCAGTGAATGCCGAATTAGCACCGCTCAAGCTCGACCGCGCGAATTTCTCTACGCAGGTTCAAAGCGATCCACAATCGCCGGGGCCGCAAGGATTCGACCGCGTTGAATTCTGGGTGCAGACCAATCCCGGCACCAAGCCCGGTCCTTTGATGAAGGTCGCCTCCGGCGGCGAGTTGTCGCGCTTTCTTCTCGCGTTGAAGGTGGCGCTGTCTGATCGCGGCTCGGCACCGACGTTGGTGTTCGATGAAATCGATACGGGCGTGGGTGGTGCGGTTGCGGACGCCATCGGCGCGCGGCTCGCACGATTGGCCGAGAAAGTTCAGGTGATGGCCGTGACGCATGCGCCGCAGGTCGCGGCCCGCGCGGATCAGCATCTGCTGATTTCCAAGGATGCTCTCGACAAAGGCAAGCGGGTTGCGACCAGCGTGGCGACATTGGCGAACGACCATCGCCGCGAGGAAATCGCCCGCATGCTGGCGGGCGCGGAAATCACCGCCGAGGCGCGGGCGGCGGCGGAGCGCTTACTGCGCGCCGCAACGGCCTGAGTTGGGCAGTACGCGATGGCCGCCAAAGACAACGCAACGACTGCGGTCGATAAGCTCACCGAGGCGCAGTCCAAAGACGAGTTGAAGCGCCTTGCCGCTGAAATCGCATTGAATGACAAGCATTACTATCAGAGTGATGCGCCAAAAATTTCCGACGCGGATTACGACAAGTTACGTCAGCGCAACAACGCTATCGAAGAACGGTTTCCCAAACTTGTCACAAAGGATTCGCCGTCTCAGCGCGTTGGCGCGCAGCCTTCTGGCCGTTTCGCGAAAGTTCCTCATTCGGTGCCTATGCTCTCGCTTGGCAATGCGTTCGGCGATGAGGACGTTACCGACTTCGTCGAACGTGTACGGCGCTTTCTGAAAATTACCGCCGATCTTGACATCGTGGCCGAACCGAAGATCGACGGGCTTTCGCTCTCGCTGCGCTATGAAGACGGCGAACTCGTGCGCGGCGCGACCCGCGGCGATGGATCTACCGGCGAAGATGTCACGGCGAACGTGAAGACTATTCCCGATATTCCGCACAAATTGAAAGGCCGTAACATTCCGGCCGTCTGCGAAGTGCGTGGCGAAGTTTACATTCTGGGTCGCGATTTCATCGGCTTCAACAAACGCGCAGAAAAGGAAGGCATTCAGCTCGCCGCCAACCCCCGTAATTTCGCCGCAGGCTCGTTGCGTCAGAAAGATCCGTCAGTGACGGCCTCGCGTCC